>JANPIY010000887.1:0-1737 GCA_031425255.1 Planctomycetota bacterium | reverse complement strand
CAACGGTTCTTCTACTCCCAGATGAATGCCGACAGCCAGCACATTGAGCAGCAGAAACAGCAGCACACTGCTGGTCGTAAGCCGGGCGGCGAGAAAATCGTGCAGTACGCCCATGTGAATCAGGTAGAACACGTAGGAGCTTTTGCCCAGCAGCTGCAGCAAGCGGGTCGACAGGCAGCGGCTGAGCCAGGTCCGCTCAGTCAGCAGGCCGGCAAACAGGAGCAGGATGCCCCCGGGGAGTACTACGTTGTTGAGGGCAATACCGAACGGATGTTCCTGCCCGTAAGTGTAGCCGCCCTTAATCAAGACCAGGCCGCAGAGTACGGCCGCTATAACCGCCAGTCCCAGGGTAGTGAGCAGCCCCGGGGTGCGGTAGCGGCGCAAACGGCCCTGCTGATACCAGTAGGCCAGCTGCATACCGGCGTAGAACTCCATGCACCGGCCCGGAAAGGTGAATAGCAGCATAAACCGGAAAGAGCCGAAAAAGCCGGTGAAGTGAGTGTAGTGCGGCGCGCAAACCAAGACCAGCGCACTACCCGCCGCCAGCAGCACGAAGGGCTGCAGCCACAGCAGCTTCGGGCGGCGGCGCACCAGCCAGAAGGCAACCGGAGCCAGCAGGTAAAAGCATTCCTCCACGGTCAGGGACCAGGATTGGGCAATGCCGGCATACTTGGAAACATCGAAAAACGCGTGCGTTAGCGTCAGATTCAGCAGAATATCACGCAGGAAAAACGTGTCATTGCGCCAGAATGCCACGTAGGTGAGCAGCGTCAGCAACAGGTAGATGGGGTACACCCGCGCGAACCGGTTACGCAGGTAGCGAACCCACTGCCGGGGCTGGGTCAGGTCGTGGCTGGCGTAGCGGAGCGTAATGAGAAACCCGCTCAGCACGAAAAAGATGGGCACGCCGATATGAAACTCATTGACCAGTGCCTCGAGCGGAGCCAGTGCAGCAGAGCCTGCAAACGGGTTGAAATGGTGCAGCATGACCAAGTAAGCCGCCACCGCCCGGATGCCGGTGAAAGCAGGCAGGTAGCGCGTAGCCACGGTAAGCGACGGGGAAACGGGGGTTGGCAGTGAGGGCACGAAGGCAGGAATATGCCGCCAAACCTACCACTTTCCGGGGCACCGCTCGCCTATTGCCTGAACGGATCAGAGAAGCGCTTGTCCGTCAGGAACGTGGAGTCGGTCAGGGTTTTGAGGAAGGCAACAAGCTGGGCCTTCTCCTGGGCCGTGAGGGCCAGCCGGGTGCCGTTGGGCATGTTGGACAGCAGCACGTTGGGGTCGACTCCGGGGCTGTTCACCTGTACGTGCTCGTTGTAATGGTCGAGGACCTGTTCCAGGGTCCGGAAGCGGCCGTCGTGCATGTAGGGAGCCGTCTGGGCAATGTTACGCAGGCTGGGGGCTCTGAATTTGCCCCGGTCGGCGGCCTGACCGGTTACGGCCCCACGGCCGGGGTCGGAGAAATTGAGGTCGAGGCCGTTGTTGAAGAAATCGGGCGAGCTGAACAGGCCGTTCTCGCTGATGTGGCAGTGGTGGCAGGTGCCGCCCCGGATGAATAGTCCGCTCACTTCGCCCGGGTGGTTGTTGAACAACGCCGCGCCGGCCCGCTCGGTAGGCGTCAGGTTACCCTCTTTGCGCAGGTACTTGTCGTAGCGGGAATTCGCCGAAATCAGCGTCCGCTCAAACTGGGCTAACGCCTTCAGCACGTTGGTTTCCGTGATGGTGCTGCTGCCG
>JANPIY010000886.1:0-2120 GCA_031425255.1 Planctomycetota bacterium | reverse complement strand
ACGTTGTTCTGCACCTTCACGCCGTCGCCGACGGTGACGTTGCCAACGAAGACCCCCTGGCCGAAGGAGCAGTTCGCTCCTATGCGTGCCTGGGCGGAGATGTGGACCCAATGCCAGACGCGGGTGCCGTCACCGATCTGGGCGCCCGCATCGACGATGGCCGAGGGATGGATGGTTGCGGGCATGTCAGAGTTCCAGAGGGAGTGAGATCTTGCGGCCATCGCGCGCGCTGGTGTACGCGGCGATCAGGACTTCGAGCGATTGGAGGCCTTCGCGACCGTCGGTCTCGGGTTCCGCTTCGCCACGCATGACCTTGATGACGTTATCATAGTAGAGCGGATGCCCGAAACCGTAGACCGAGGTGGTCTCGTACGAAGCATCCTTGATCAGGGCGTCATCTGGATCCTGATCGGCAAATTGCCACTGCTGGATCTCGTTGACCGCCAGGCCTCCGATACGGACGGTACCCTTCTCTCCGATGATCGTCACCGTGCCCTCAAGATTCTTCGGATAGGTGAGCATGGTGACGTTCATCGTGCCGAGTGCCCCGGACCGCCATTTGATGGCCAGCACTCCCGTATCCTCGACCTGGATCTCTCGCGCGAGGGTGGCGGTATAGGCAAAGACGCTCTCGACCGGGCCGATCAGCCAGTCGATCAGGTCGACATAGTGGCTCGCCTGGTTCATGAAGGCACCGCCATCGAATTCCCACGTGCCGCGCCATGGTGCCGTATCGTAGTACGATTGCGGACGCTGCCAGAAGACATTGATGCACACCATGTAGATGCGCCCGAACCGCTTCTTGTCGACGGCCCGTTTGAGCAATTGCAGCGTGGCATTCCTGCGGTTTTGCTTGACCACGAACAGGTGCACCCCCGCCGCATCGCATGCCGCTACCATGCGCTTGCCATCCTCCCAACGGGTGGCCATGGGCTTTTCGGTCATGACATGCACACCCGCCTGGGCGCACGCGATCGCCTGGTTGGGATGCAGGCCACTTGGCGTGGCCAAGACCACGACGTCGGCTGGCTGGGCCGCTAGGAGTTCGGCCAGCGAGGAGAACCCTCGGGCCCCGGTCCGCTTGACCGCTTCAGCAAGGGCCTGCGGATCGGTATCGCAGACCGCTGCCACCTCGGCGCGGTCGGCATGCTTCTCGATGGCGGAGAAATGGTTGGCGGAGATGCGCCCGCAACCGACCACTGCGAAACGGATGCGACGGTTTTCGATGGAGGGAGTGCTCATGGGATCAGGCCGGGTAGACCAGGGGGCCATGCGGGAGGAGGTTGCGGGTATCCACGACCGGGACTCCGTGGACGAGGATGTCCTCGGCACGGTAGTCCCGGTGGTTGGTGACCACCAGGAAGCAATCGTAGTCCGCGGTGAGTGGACTGCTGCGGCGACCGGTGAAGTGGTCGTGCTCGCGCGTGTGGGGTATGACCGGCACATACGGGTCGTTGAACGCGACCGTGGCGCCCTTGGCCTCCAGTCGCTCGATCAATTCCAGGCTCGGACTTTCACGCATGTCATCGACATTGGCCTTGTAGGCGATCCCGAGGACGAGAATCCGGCTGCCCTTGAGCGCCTTGCCCTTCTCGTTCAGGCAGTCCTGGACCTTGTCGACCACGTAGGTGGGCATCGAACGGTTGATCTCCCCGGCGAGCTCGATGAAGCGGGTGTTTATTCCGAATTCTTTGGCCTTCCACGAGAAGTAGAACGGGTCGAGCGGAATGCAGTGTCCCCCGAGGCCCGGACCGGGGTAGAAGGGCATGAATCCGAACGGCTTGGTGGAGGCCGCGCGGATGACCTCCCAGACGTCGATATCCATGCGGTCGAGGATCACCTTCATCTCATTAACTAGGGCGATGTTCACGCCGCGGAAGATGTTCTCGAAGAGCTTGGCCATCTCGGCTACCTGCGTGCTCGAGACCGGCACCACGGTATCGATTGCCGAACCGTAGAGGGCTACCGCGAGTTCGCTGCTGGTCGCATCGTATCCCCCGACCAGCTTCGGGATGGTCTTGGTGTTATATTTGGTGTTTCCCGGGTCCTCGCGCTCCGGACTGAAGCACAGGTAGAAGGTCTTGCCGGCGACCAGTCCGCGGCCTTGCTGTTCGAGGATG
>JANPIY010000885.1:0-2389 GCA_031425255.1 Planctomycetota bacterium | reverse complement strand
ACGGTCCAGTTGGCACCGGCGGCGATGCCGACGTTCACGCTGCAGCCGCAGGTGGCGAAGCCGGTGTTGAGTCACCTGGGCGGGTATTACCGCGCGGGCGCGACGGTGACGGCGAGCACGGCGACCAGCGGCGCGACGCTGCGCTACACCACCACCGGCGCAGTGCCGACGGCGAGCGACGCGGTGGTGCCGGCGGGCGGCATCGTCATCAGCGGTAGCCAAGTCATCCGCGTGCGCGGCTTCCTCGCCGGGCAGGCGGACAGCGTGACCACCAGCGCGTGGTACCGCGTCGGTCCGTTGGTGGCACGTGGGGCGGACTTCGCGTTCGCGCTGTCGACTTCCGGCGCGCTGTCGTCGTGGGGTGCGAACGACAATGGCCAGCTTGGTGACGGCCAGGCGGTGACGGTGCTGGAGCCGCGCCTGTTGACCACGATCAGCGGGGTGGACCAGATCGCGGGCGGTGGTGAGCACAGCTTGGCGGTGACCAGTGGCGGCACGGTGTGGAGCTGGGGCCATAATAGTTACAGTCAGCTCGGCAACGGCACGTCGACCGATCGCTGGCTTCCGACGGCGCTCACCCTGACCGGCATGCGCGGGGTATCCGCGGGCTTCCCGTCCTCTGGTCACAGCCTGGCGTGCGCGCTCGACGGCACCGTGCGGGCGTGGGGCTACAACGGCTACGGCCAGTTGGGGGATGGCACCGCCACGCAACGCTCGACGCCGGTGACGGTTTCCGGGCTGGGCGGCATCATTGGCGTCTCGGCGGGGGACGGTTTCAGCATCGCCTGGGATCGTGACGGCGCGGTGTGGTCGTGGGGCTACGGTGGCCTCGGCGTCCTGGGCCAGGGTTCCGGCGGCAGCACCTCGACGCCCCAGCGATTGGGCGGCATCCGTGACGTGGTCCAGGTGCAGGCGGGCGAGCGCCACGTGGTGGCGCTGCGCGCCGACGGCACGGTGTGGACGTGGGGTTATAACAACGTCGGCCAGCTCGGCTTGGGATCGACCGTGAACTCGGTGTCGACGCCGACGCAGGTCACTGGTTTGAGCAACATCGTCTCGGTCGCGGCAGGCATGAACCAGGGATATGCGGTCTCGCGCACTGGTGCGCTGTGGGCGTGGGGCCTCAACACCAGCGGCGAGGTGGGCGATGGCACCACCACCAACCGCCTGGCTCCGGTGGCGATCACGGGAGTAACCAATGCCGCCTACGTGCAGGCCGGCACCAGCGTGGTGGTGCTGCGTCAGGATGGCAGCCTGCTGAGCTGGGGTGCGAACAATCAGGGTCAGGTCGGCAATGGCACGACCACGGCGCAACTGGTGCCGGCATCGATGCCGACGTTCACATTGCAGCCGCAGGTGGCGAAGCCGGTATTGAGCCATCTGGGTGGATATTACCGCGCGGGTGCGACGGTGACGGCGAGCACGGCGACCAGCGGCGCGACGCTGCGGTACACCACCACCGGTGCGGTCCCGACGGCGAGCGACACGGTGGTGCCGGCGGGCGGCGTCGTGATCAGCGGCAGCCAGGTCATCCGCGTGCGCGGCTTCCTCGCCGGCCAGGCCGACAGCGTGACCACCAGCGCGTGGTACCGCGTCGGTCCGTTGGTGGCACGTGGGGCGGACTTCGCGTTCGCGCTGTCGACTGCTGGTGCGCTGTCGTCGTGGGGTGCGAACGACCATGGCCAGCTCGGTGACGGTCAGGCGGTGACGGTGCTGGAGCCACGTCTGTTGACCACGATCAGCGGGGTGGACCAGATCGCGGGCGGTTCCAAGCACAGCTTGGCGGTGACCAGCGGCGGCACGGTGTGGAGCTGGGGCCACAATGGTTACGGCCAGCTCGGCAGCGGCACGACGGGAGACCGCTTCCTGCCGACGGCGCTCACCCTGACCGGCATGCGCGGAGTATCCGCGGGTTTCCCGTCCTCCGGACACAGCCTGGCGTGCGCGCTCGACGGCACGGTGCGGGCCTGGGGCTACAACGGCTACGGCCAGCTGGGGGATGGCACCGCCACGCAGCGCTCGACGCCGGTGACGGTTTCCGGGCTGGGCGGCATCGTTGGCGTCTCGGCGGGAGACGGCTTCAGCATCGCCTGGGATCGCGACGGCGCGGTGTGGTCGTGGGGCTACGGTGGCCTCGGCGTTTTGGGCCAGGGTTCCGGTGGCAGCACTTCGACGCCACAGCGGTTGGGCGGCATCCGCGACGTGGTCCAGGTGCAGGCGGGCGAGCGCTATGTGGTGGCGCTGCGCGCCGACGGGACGGTGTGGACGTGGGGCTATAACAACGTCGGCCAGCTGGGCCTGGGATCGACCGTGAACTCGGTGTCGACGCCGACGCAGGTCACTGGTTTGAGCAACATCGTCTCGGTCGCGGCAGGCATGAACCAGGGAT
>JANPIY010000884.1:0-12109 GCA_031425255.1 Planctomycetota bacterium | reverse complement strand
CCGCGACATGCGAGCCGAAGGCGATCTCAAATCCCAGCTGCGCCGCGCAGCAATCTCCGTGGTATCCAACATCGCCGAAGGATCGGAACACGGCAGCGATCGGGAATTCCGACGGTTCCTGATCATGGCCAACGCCTCCGCCGCCGAAATCGAAGCCCAGATCATCATCGCCAGCGACATCGACTGCCTCGATCACAAAACCGCCGACACCATCGCCGAACAATGCCGCTACGTCGGACGCATGATCAACCGCCTCATGACCAGACTGGACGCCAGTGGATGATCGCAGAACGGCGAACGGCAAACCGTCCATATCACGTCCTCAGGGCACCCTTCACTCACCAATGCAACGTTCCTGAAAGAGGACCGTCGTTTTCTCATTTGAGCTGGACGCTGGGCGCTGGGCGCTGGGCGCTGGGCGCTGGGCGCTGGGCGCCATTCGCCGTTCGCCGTTCGCCGTTCGCCGTTCGCCGACCGCCGATCGCCGAACCGCCGCTCCCCCCGCCGCTCACTTCACTCCCACACCAACCGCCCCTCGTAATCCGCCTCGCGCCCGCCCTGCACCGAATCCATCGCGCGATTGGTCAGGGCATCGACGTGTTCATTGCCGCGGTTGCCGGAGTGGCCCTTGACCCAGCGCCAGGTCAGCGCGAAACGTGCGTTCAGCGCATCGAGCTCCTTGAGCAGATCGACATTCTTCAAGGGCCCTTCCTTGCGCTTCCAGCCGCGCGCCTTCCAGCCCGGCATCCATTCGCTGACCGCTTTGATCAGGTACTGGCTGTCGGAGTGGATCAGCACGCGGATGCCGTCCTTCTTGAGCGAGCGCAGGGCCATGATCGCGGCCATCATCTCCATGCGGTTGTTGGTGGTCTCCTGCTCGCCGCCGCAGCGTTCGAGTGCCTGGCCGGTAAGCGGATTGAACACCAGGAAGCCCCAGCCCCCTGGGCCAGGATTGCCCCGGCAGCCGCCATCGGTGTAGCAGACCACATCGAACGCCGTCTCGGTGGCATCACCCATCGTGCTCTCCTGCGCTGCGACCGCCGCCGGCCTTGCGTGCCTCCGGCGCGTCGGCCTCGGGTTCCTTGTCGACATAGGTCGCACGGAAGCGCTCGGCGAAGGCCACAAAGCGCCCGGCGCGGATGGCGAGGCGCATCCGCGCCATCAACCGGCGGTAGTACGCCAGGTTGTGCAGCGACAGCAGCTGGCCGCCGAGCACCTCGCCGCTTTTCAGCAGGTGCTGGAGGTAGGCGCGCGAGACCCGTGAGGCTTGCGACGGCGTCTCCGCGTCCACCGGGCGGGGATCATCGGCGTATTCCAGGCGTTTCACCCGCAGCGGCCCGGCGTCGGTATAGGCCATGCCGTGCCGGCCCATACGCGTGGGCAGGACGCAATCGAACTGGTCGATGCCACGCGCGACCGCCTCGACCAGATCGAGCGGCGTGCCGACGCCCATCAGGTAGCGGGGCTTGGCCGCCGGCAGGTGCGGGCACATCCAGTCGAGCACGCGCAGGCGATCGGCGAAACTCTCACCCACCGCCAGGCCGCCGAGCGCGGTGCCGGGCAGTTCGTGACGTAGCGCGTCCGTGAGCGAGGCCTCACGCAGATCCTGATGGAGTCCGCCCTGGACGATCGGATAGAGCGCCTGCTCCCGTTCGCCGCCGGGCAGGCCGTCAGCGCGCCACGCCGCCACCGAGCGCGCCAGCCAGGCGGCGGTGCGGCGGTTGCAGGCCTCGATCGCCACACGTTCGGCCGAGGCCGGCGGGCATTCGTCGAAGGCCATGATGATATCGGCACCGAGCAGACGCTGGATGCGGATCGATTCCTCCGGCGTCAGGTTGAACGCCGTGCCATCGAGGTGGCTGCGGAACCACACGCCCTCGTCGGTGATCTTGCGGTTGGCGGCGAGACTGAAGACCTGATAGCCGCCCGAGTCGGTGAGCATCGGCCCGCGCCAACCGGTGAACGCATGCAGCCCACCGATCTGGCGCACGCGTTCGGGCCCCGGGCGCAGCGCCAGGTGGTAGGTGTTGCTCAGCACCACCCCCTGCCCGAGCTCCTCGGCCTGCTGGACGGTGACGCCCTTGAGCCCCCCGAGCGTCGCCACCGCCATGAAACACGGCGTCGCTACCGAGCCGTGCGGCGTGGTGAGGACGCCAGCGCGGGCGGCGCCGTCGGTGACTTGGAGGGTGAAGGAGATGGAAGGCATTTAGATCACCACAACGTCCTCAGCACCACGCGCGGATAGAAATACAGCAGCATGTTCTTTGCCACCCAGCCTTGACGCGCCATCTCCCAGGCGCTGATCTGGCTCATGCCGACGCCGTGGCCCCAGCCGAGCGAGGTGATCTGGTAGTTCTTGGTCAGCTTGTCGTCCTGCGAGTCGATGCGTTTGGGACTGTCGGCGCTCCACAACGTCGAGCGGATGCGCCCTGGGCCCATGGCCATGCGGAAGACGTGCGCCGACAGCTCGATCGGCTCGCCCAGGGTGTGATGGATGATCACGGTCTCCACCCGGTTGCTGATCTGGCTGCGCTTGCCCACGCGCAGGTCCTTGATGAAGCCGAGCTGTTCGAGGCGCGGGTCCTTGCTGCGCTCGGCGAGCTTGCGCAACTCCTGGCGGATCATCCCAGGGGTGATGACCTCGGTGGTCTGCCAATGGGTGACGCCCTTGCCCAGCCCCTCGGCCCCAGCCTGGCAGTAGGGATCGGGCTGCGCTGGCATCACGCTGTTGGCCAGCACGTGGCCGCGCGCATCGCGATACCCTGGGAACACGGTGTCGAGCGCGGCGGTGTAGCCACCCGAACTGGCGCAGAACAGCGGGGCGAAGGGATAGGAATTTTGCGAGAGGTCGCTGAAGGTCACCAGACCGCGGGTCTCGACCACCGCCCGGGCGATGATCGGCGGGCCGTTGCCGGTCCCGCGGTAGTCCTGGTCGTCGACGCCATCGACGAGGTCGAAGGGACGCCGCGCCAGGCGGGCGGCATAGGCCTTGGCATAGCCGTAGGACCGGCTCGCGATGGCCTGCGCCTTGAGCGCCTCGAGGGGGAAGCCGGAGGACATCTCCACCGCCACCACGCCATCGACGTAGGCTTCGATCGGCAGGCAGTTGACGACCCGCATGTCCTTGGGACTGGCGTAGGCGACCTCGACCGAACCGCGGTAGCGCCGACCCTGCAGTCCGAACACCGCATCGTTGTCGTTGGCCTCGAAGGTGCCCAGGTCGCGATGCGCCGGCGTCTGGCCGGCTTCCTCGCCACTGGCCGCCGGCATGGTGTGTTGTGGCTGGATCACCACGCGTGAGACCTGCCAGCGCACTTCGCGACCGCCGACCCCCCACTCGCGGCTCGACAGCACCAGGCCGTCATTGGCATCGGTCAACACCATCAGGCGCGAACCGGCCGGCAGCAGGAGCTGATGATCGGGGCTGTCAGGATGGTCGGGGGTGCCCACCGCCACCGGCTGGAAGATGGTGAGATCCACCGATTCGTGCACCGGCTTGGCATCGGCGGCTTCCTTGCCGGCGATGTAGCGGTTGGCCAACAGCACGCGGATGCCGGGGTCCTGGCCGGTGCCTTGCGAGAGCCGGCCGAAACCGCCGGCACGGTCGTCGCGCATCAGACCGATGACCAGGCTGCTGCCGAAGAATGCCAGCAGTCCGAGCAGGAGGATCGCACGGATCCAGATGATGATGCGGTCGAGCGGCATGCGGTGGGCGGACGGTAGGCCCCAGGTCGCCGTCTGCCAGCCTTGACGTGCGCGTCGCCGCCGCTTCTCGCTCAGGTGGCTCCGCCCCGTTGGACAGCGGAGGTCGCCACCGGCCGTGACGGGCGTCAGAGGCCTGGCGCCGTCGCACCTCGCAGGCGCCGCGGGCTGCGGATCTCGTGCCGCCTGCTAGGGTCGCGACCCGTGAAGATCACCTTCCTCGGCACCTCCTCCGGCACTCCGACCAGGACCCGCAACGTCACCGCGCAGGTGGTGTCCCTGGACAACGGCGTCTTGTGGCTGCTCGATTGCGGCGAGGCCAGCCAGCATCAACTAATGCGTGCCGGACTGCGCGCCGGACGCATCGAACGCATCCTCATCACCCACCTGCATGGCGATCATTGTTACGGTTTGCCGGGGATGCTCGCCTGCATGGCCATCCAGGGGCGCACCGACCCGGTGCAGATCGTCGGTCCGCGAGGCCTGCGCGAACTGATCGAAACCGTCCTGCGCCTGAGCGACCACGTGCCGACCTTCGCCATCGAGTGGGTCGAGCTGGAAACCGAGCGCAGCCTCGGCACGCGCTCGGGATGGACCGCCAGCGCCTACCCCATCCGCCACCGCATCGCATGTTTCGGTTACGTGCTGCAGGAGGACCCGCGCCCTGGGCGCTTCCACCTCGAACGTGCGACAGCGCTTGGCATTCCCGCGGGGCCGCTCTTCCGCCAGTTGCAGAACCTCCAGCCGGTGACCTTGGGCGACGGTCGCACCATCCGCCCGGACGAGGTATGCGATCCCCCACGTCCCGGCCGCAAGGTCGTGCTGCTGGGCGACACCCAGGACGCCACCGGCATCAGCGCCGCCGCGCAGGGCTGCGATCTGCTGGTCCATGAGGCGACCTACGAGGCCAGCCGCACCGCCAAGGCCGAGCAGTGGGGGCACAGCACCAGCGCCATGGCCGGCGCCTTCGCGCGCTCGGTCGGTGCCCGGCACCTGATCATCACCCATTTCAGTTCGCGCTACACCGACGCCGATGCCGACGGTGGCATCGCCCAGCTGCTGGCCGAGGCGCAGGCCGAATGCCCACAGGCCACCGTCGATGCCGCCGATGACCTGTGGACCTTCACCCTGCCCTCGACCTGAGCCGTGGGAGGCGGCGCGGGCGACGCCCCACCAGACGCCTATTCTTCTGGCGCCGCCTCAGGACCTGAGACAACCGTCAGATAAAGTTCCTCGCGCAGCTTGATTAGGTCGACCTGGCACTTGGTGTATTCTAGGTCTGAAACATATTCCATAACGTGCATGCTATCCAGCTTCTCCAGCGCCTCTGCAATCACCCCTTCGGCGCGCTTCACCTCTTGTGGCGTGCTGGCACGGTTCACGGCCGTGCCGGCGAGCCGGTAGAGAGCTTCATAGATCATCTTATCCTGATTCCGCCCCGACAGCGCCGCGGGATTATCTACCGCACCCGCTCCCTCGGACGCCACCTCCAGGACATCACGACGTGGCAGCGAGGCGAGGAATGCCTTAACGCGCCCTAATTCTTTTTCGGTGCTGCTGACGATCAGCTGGGTCTCACTGAACATGGGCTGCATGAACGATATGAGGTTATCCCCATAAACGATGTGTCTGATGATGTTCGTCAGATCATTGGGGTCCCCTACTAGGTGACGGATGTTGAACAGGCCCACTTTCAGGACATCATCACTGCGGCCCGGAGTCACCGCAGTGGGCGTCACTGCCGTAAGCTTTGCGACCACCATGCCGAGGTCGGAGATGTCTCGTCGACCCATGAGCTGCTCACATATGGATTCCATCAGCAGATGGCCATTGGCATCGGCCACCAACAACAACGCCGGACCGCCCCAGATTGAATCAGCGTAGCTCTGAGTCCTGGTCGCATCCAGACCGATGATCTCCCCTATGATCCTGTTCACATCAGATTCAAAATCAGCGATCTCCGCTGCGGTGACCTCGCCACTCGCAAAGACACTCCGCAGCCATGGTTCAAGCAGATAGGCGCGTGACTCCACCGCCGCCTTGCCCTGAGCGGTGATGAGCACGCCACTGTCCGTGATCTCATGAGCTACCCCAAATGTGCGCGAGATGAACCCCACGAGCCGCTCGATCTGCACCTCCTGGACCTGCAGGCTGCCGCGCTTCTGCGGCGCGGCCAGCACGGCCGGATCGATCGTCACCGCCACGCCGCCCATCTTGGCGACGAGGTCGGCCATCTCCGTCAGCGTCTTATCCTGGAAATCGACGGTGACGGTCTTGAGCAGGCCGGGCGAGGACACCCGCCCAGCGTGTGGAGCGAGACGGATGATGTAGCTGGTATGGTCAGCCACTGACGCGGCGGCTGCCGGCGCGTCAGTCGCAGCGGCGATCGGCAATGGTTCCGCCGCCGCCGCGGCGATGAATGGTGCTCGCGTCGAATCGGCGGCGGAACGCGCTCCCACCGCGCCTGCCGGCGGTTCGGCGGTGAACCCCACCCAGGTGGCGAGCAACAGGGTGGTGGAGGTGAGGGTGATCCCGGCGAGGCGGGAGCGACGTGGACTCAGCAACATGGTGATTCTCCTATGCAGGTGATCGCTGCCGGTACCCAGGAAACCGCCGGCCAGACGTGGAGTGGAGCGCCCGCCGACGGCGAGGCTGAGAAGCGTGCGACAATAATGGGTGGGATCGCTGCCCGCGCTGCGTACGGCCTGCTCGTCGCGCACCGCTTCGCGATCGAGTTGGAAACGTCGGATCGCCAGGCGCACCAATGGATGGAACCAGAACAGCGAATCGAGCAATGCGAGACCCAGGTTGGCATGCAGGTCGCGATGACGCAGGTGCAGCAGTTCGTGACGGAAGACGCAGGTGAGAGCGAGGTCGTCCAGTGCCACCAGCGCCTGCGGCTCGACGACCAGTTTCGGCCGCCTGATCCCGGTGAGGAACGGTGGCCCACCGTCCGGCTCGGCGAGCAGCACAGGTACCGGTACGCCGAGGTCGGCCGCACCCGCGTCGAGGCACGCTTGCAGACGTTCATCGATCACCGGCTGCAACCCCTGCAGCCGACGCGCGAGCAGCAGGGCGCCAACCACATACCAGAGCGCGGTCGCGACGATGCCGATCAGCCACGATGCCAGGATGATCCCGGTCCACGGCCAGGTCTCGTCAGTCGATGGCTCCGCCAACCGTGTAAATGTCGACGCGGGAAACGGTGCCCGCGGCGGTACGGGAGCCGACCGCAGCGCCTCCGGCGCCACGCCATGCGGCACGGTGGCCAGGGTAAGCGTGCCGTTGTCCGCTTCGGCGGAATGCACGGTGGCTGCATGTGCGAGCGGTCCCCGCCAGATCGGCGCCGCGGACCAGTCTGCTGCCGAAATGGGAACGGTCGCGATCGGCGCGGCAGTACGTATGGCCGGGAACGGATTGACGCCTGGCAGCGTCACCGGTGGCACGATCAGGCGCAGGAACACCGGCAACCACAGCAGATAGCGTAACCGCGGCCCAAGCCAACGCCGGCCCAGCCGCTGGACCAGCAGCACCAGCAGCACCAGTACACCAGCCTGCCAGCTGACCAGCACCAACCAGTCGAAGAGTCCTTGGGAGGTCATGGCGTTTTCCGATCAAGCAGCGCGCGCAGCCGCTCCACCTCTTCCGCCGACAGCGCCTGGGCATCGACGAAGTGGGCGACCAGGGCCTGCGTACTGCCGGAGAAGAAGCGCTCGATGAAACCGCGGCTGTGTTCTCGCAGCAGGACGGTTCTGGCGACCTTGGCGCGATAGACGTAGCGCTTGCCGTCACGCTGGTAGGTCAACGCCCCCTTGTTCACCAGGCGATTGATGAAGGTCTTGACCGTGGCCTCGCCCCAGTCGTTCTCGGCGTGCAGGGCCGCGGTCAGGTCGGCAGCGGTGGTCGGCTGGCTCGCCCACACCGCCTCCATCACCAGCCACTCGGATTCGGTCACCTTGGGTATGCGCGGCATCGTTCTCTCCGTTGACGGCTGTAAACGTATTTACATCTGTAAACGTAAAGGGCGGAACGCTCTGGCGGCCAGGATCGCGTATGACACTCGTTTGCGAGCTGGCCCGTGTGGGCGCCCAACGGCCCATCGATTTATCGGCAACAACACTCGCTTCGGCCACTTGGATGGTCGCGACGGGCCTTCACAGATGCGCCCCGAGTGCTGGTCGGGGGTCGTGATTGCGTGGAGGACCTGCTGCCTACTCTGCGCCCCCCGAGGTAAGCACGTGAAAATACTGGTCATCGGTAACGGCGGACGCGAACACGCCCTGGCGTGGAAACTCAAGCAGAGCCAGCGCGTCGAGCAGCTGTTCATCGCCCCAGGGAATCCAGGGACGGCGGCGCTCGGCACCAATGTGCCGATCAAGGCCGACGACATCGAGAAGCTGGCCCAGTTCGCCGTCGAACAGCAGATCGATCTGACGGTGGTTGGTCCCGAGATCCCGCTGACCATCGGCATCGTCGACGAGTTCCAGCGTCGCGGCCTGCGTTGCTGGGGGCCGTCGAAGGCCGCCGCCCAGCTCGAAGGCAGCAAAGTGGCGATGAAGGAGTTCCTGCGCCGCCACAACATCCCGACCGCGCAGTTCAAGATCTTCAACAAGGTCGCCGACGCGCACGACTACATCACCGAGGTCGATGGCCCGCGGGTGGTCAAGTGCGACGGCCTCGCTGCCGGCAAGGGCGTCACCGTGGCGAAGAACGCCGACGAGGCGCACGCCGCCGTCGAGCGCATCATGGTCAAACACGAATTCGGCGCCGCGGCCGGCAAACACGTGGTGATCGAGGAGACCCTGCGGGGTGAGGAGATCTCGGTCTTCGCCTTCTGCGATGGCCGCAACGCCGTGCTGCTCGACTACGTGCAGGATCACAAGCAGGTGTTCGATGGCGACGAAGGCCCCAACACCGGTGGCATGGGCACCTTTTCGCCCGTCCCTGGGCTGATGAAACAGCGCGACGAGGACGAGATGGTCCGGCGCATCCTCTATCCGACCATGGCCGGGCTGCTGCGCGAGGGTCGGCCCTACGTCGGCGTGCTCTACATGGGCCTGATGATCACCGACTCCGGCCCCAAGGTCATCGAGTACAACGTGCGCTTCGGCGACCCCGAGTGCCAGACCCTGATGCTGCGCCTGACCAGCGATCTGCCCGGCGTGCTGGAAGCGTGCATCGACGGCAAACTCGACCAGATCGAACTCGAATGGGACGCGCGTACCGCGGTGTGCGTGACCATGGCCAGCGGCGGCTACCCAGGCAAACATGCCAGCGACCTGCCGATCAGTGGCCTGGACAGCGCCGCGGCGCAGGCCGCCACCGTGTTCCACGCCGGCACCCGCGACAAGAGCGGCCAGCCGGTCACCGCTGGCGGCCGCGTGCTGTCGGTATGCGCCGTGGGCAGCGATCTCGACGCCGCCCGCAAAACCGCCTATGCGGCCTGCGAAGCGATCCGGTTCGACGGCAAACACTACCGCAACGACATCGGCAAACGACGCGAGGCGCGGAAGGCGAAATGAATTCTTCCCCATGAACATTCTCTGCGTCTGCACCGGCAATACCTGCCGCAGCCCCATGCTCATGACCCTGCTGCGTGGCCTGATCGCCAGCCGTGGATTGGAGCAGGTCGCGGTCGAGAGCGCGGGTACTGGCGCTGGTACCGATGAGCCGGCCAGCGCCGAGGCTGTGGCGACCATGGCGGGGTTCGGCCTGGACCTGCGCGCCCATCGCAGCCAGCACGTCTCGGCGGTCGATCTGCGGAATGTCGACCGGGTGCTGTGCATGACCTCCAGCCATGCCGCCTTCGTGCGCAGCCTCGGCGTCCCGGCCAGCCGCATCGAAGTCGTCAATGCCGAACACGGTGGCGTGCCCGATCCCTACGGCGGCACCGCGGCGGAATACGAACTGTGCGCCCGCCTGCTGGAGCGGTACTCGCTCGCGCTGGTCGCCTCGCTGGCGCCGACCCCACCCGCGGTGACCGATATGCCCACCCCCGATCTCATCGACCGCGCTCGCGCCGGCCTCGACGCCGCGCATGCGGCGGAGCCCGCCGTTCCGGCCGGCAAGCCAAGCGAGCTGGCCTATGCCGATCACATCGAGCGCTGGATCGGACGCCTGGTCGAACAGCCGAACCTGGCTCTGCGCCTGGCCGCCCGCGCCCAGCACCTGGAACGCTGGGCCATCCCGCGCAGCGCTTTCCCCATGGACAAGCCCGGCTATTTCGCCTGGCGCAAAGCGGTGCAGAAACGCCAGGGCGAGCGGGCGCGCGAAATTCTCGCAAACGCCGGAATGGATGTGGTGACCTGCGAACGCGTCGCCGTGCTGGTGGCCAAGGGCGCGCCCAAGGGCGACAGCGATGCGCAGGCGCTGGAGGACGCCGCCTGCCTGACCTTCCTCGCCACCGAACTCGGTGATTTCGCCAGCCATCACCCCGACTACAGCCGCGACAAATTCATCGACATCATCCGCAAGACCTGGCGCAAGATGAGCCCGCGTGCGCATCAGCTGGCGCTGACCATCCCGCTGCCCGAAGGGGTGCAGGCGTTGGTGAAGGCCGCCATCGCCGGTTGAGCGATCGCAGTGCTGGAACCACCTGGCAGCGGACCATCACGGAATGCCGCAGAAACGAAAAAAGTAAGTAATAGCCGAGGTGGGACTCGAACCCACAAGTCATTGCTGACGGCGGATTTTGTATCCGCAGCGTTTGCCAATTCCGCCACTCGGCCAGATCGGGTCATCGGCTGGCGATGACCCTCCTCAAGCGGCGCGAACGATGTCGGGTGGGTCGCTTGGAGCAAGCGTCGGCCGCTGCCCAATGCTGGTGAGCTGACGGAGAAGGATCGGCCGCAGAGACGCAGAGACGCAGAGGAAAGGCAAAGCAGGGTCTTTTCACCTCTGCGCCTCTGCGGCCAAATATCTCAGCTTTGCAGCATTGGGCCTCCGCCAACACGCCCGCGCCGATGATCGCCCAAGGTTTGGCCGTCCATCCGTCGATGGGAAGGTCCCCCTTCCGGGAGCGCTCGATCCGCACGCGCCACCCGTGGAACACCACAGCAACACCCGCCGAGCCAGATGTGGGTCGCTCTTTGGCCGCGACCAGCGGCGAGCACCATGCCGCTTCGCAAGGAGTCCGCGATGCGTGCCATCCCTTTCGTTCTCGCCACCCTCATCCTGGGCGTGGGCATCACCGGCTGCGGCAACCAGACCCGGCAGGACACCTCGCCGGCGGAGAAGACCGCCAGCGAAAAGGTCCGGGAAGCCCTGATCGCCCAGCGGGCCGAAGAAGAGCAGCACCGCTCCGAGGTGCGTGATGCCGCCGGCGCCGGCAAGCTCGCCTCGATCAATCGCGTCTGTCCCGTCACCGGCCTGCCGGTCGATCCGGCCATTCCCCCGGTCACGGTCGAGATCCTGCTGGTCTCCCCGCCGGAATATCTCGCGGTCGGTGTCGCCAGCGAGGAGGCCGCCGAGGCCGTGCGCCAGCATCCCGAGCGCTATGCCGCTGCCGCCCGCCGCAACCGTCAGGCCCGCAGCACGACCACCATCGGGCATTGAAGCCCTCACGCGGGCATGAACGCCGCCGCCCTGTTGGGTCATCTTTCGCCTGAGCTTGCCTGTGCCTGGAAAATGCAGAGGCTCCCGCGCTCACCCACGCTGGACCTCCCATGCCCAAAGCCATCTTCCATACCGCCCGCGGCGACATCAACGTCAGCCTGTTCGACAAGACCGCCCCCGGCAGCGTCGCCAACTTCATCAAATTGGCCAAGTCCGGCTTCTACGACAAGCTGGCCTTCCACCGCGTGATCCCCAACTTCATGGTCCAGGGCGGCTGCCCGCACAGCAAGGAAGGCTCCAAGGGGATCGCCGGCACCGGCGGCCCAGGCTACAAGATCAAGTGCGAGCTCGGTGCGTCGAACCCCGAGAAGCACCTCCCAGGAACCCTGAGCATGGCGCATGCCGGCCCCAACACCGGTGGCAGCCAGTTCTTCATCACCCACACCAGCACCCCGCACCTCGATGGCGTGCACACGGTGTTCGGCCGCGTGGTCGCGCCCGAGGACCAGAAGATCGTCAACGCCATCAAGCAGGGCGATCGCTTCAGCATCGAGATCATCGACGCCTGATTCCAGCCATGCAGGTCAACGATCCCGTCGCCTCTTGCCTGTGCGCAGCGACGGGATCGTCGTATGCACGGATCATCCCACGATGCTGAAGGACCGCAGATGCTCAGCGATGCGCAACGGAGTTTCGTCGAACTGCTGGTGGCGCGTCAGGCGCTGAAGTTCGGCGAATTCACCCTCAAGAGCGGGCGGAAGAGTCCCTACTTCATCAACACCGGGTGCTTCAACCAGGGCGGTGATCTCGCCCTGCTCGGCGCGGCCTACGCGGCGACCATCATCGCGCGTTT
>JANPIY010000883.1:0-2874 GCA_031425255.1 Planctomycetota bacterium | reverse complement strand
GGCGTAGGGCTGCCGGCAGAGCCGCCAAGCCGTGATCAGGCGGCAATACCGTGGGAGATGCGCGCCAGCAGATCCTCGACCATGCGGCAGCCGCGGTCCGTCTCCAGCAGGTCCAGCGGTGCCTTTCCGCCGAACAGCTGGTTGGACCGCCGCAGCCAAACCGCAGCCTTCTCACGGTTGGCGAAAGTCTCCTCCGCCATGGCGACCATGCGAAGTAGCCGGTCCATCCGGTCCGCCTGCTCGGGCGTGAGATGACCCAGCGCGCGGCGGTGCGCCAGCGTCTTGCGGGGGATGGCGAGGCGGTCGATTTCGGCGACCGTCAGCAAGCCGGCTTCGACAGCCTCATCCACCAAGCCGATGCGGCCTGATGGGAATGGATCGTACGGGGCCAGCATTTCTCTCATGGCGATATGCCCATAGCACAGAGGCATATCGCCATGCCAGCAAATTCAGGCTGCCGCGCTCTCCGACCGCTTGGCGTTCTTCTTCCGCTCGTTCGGGTCCAGGAACCGCTTGCGCAGCCGCACCGCCGACGGAGTCACCTCCACCAGCTCATCCTCCTCGATGTAGGCGATGGCCTGTTCAAGGTTCATCCGCCGCGGCGGGATCAGCAGCAGCGCCTCATCCTTGCCGGCGGCGCGGATGTTGGTGAGCTTCTTTTCCTTGATCGGGTTAACATCCAAATCGTTCTCGCGGCTGTTTTCTCCCAGGATCAAGCCCTCATAGACTTTGTCCCCAGGATTCACGAACAGCGTGCCGCGCTCCTGTAGCGCGAACAGCGCGTATTGCACCGCCTCGCCATCCGAGTTCGAGATCAGCGACCCCTTCACCCGGCCCTCGATCGTGCCTGCCCATGGCTGATAGCCCAGGAACAGGCGGTTCATGATGCCGGTGCCGCGCGTGTCGGTCAGGAATTCGCCATGATAGCCGATCAGGCCGCGGCTGGGCATGTGGAAGGTGATGCGCACCTTGCCGCCGCCCGAGGGCCGCATGTCCTGCATCTGCGCCTTGCGGATGGAGAGCTTCTCGACCACGACGCCGGTATAGGCCTCGTCCACATCGGCCAGCACCTCCTCGAAGGGCTCCTCGCGCTCGCCGGTCTCCGGGTTCTCACGGGTCAGCACGCGGGGGCGGCCGATGGTCAGCTCGAAGCCCTCGCGCCGCATCTGCTCGATCAGCACGCCCAACTGCAACTCGCCGCGGCCGGCCACTTCAAAGGCGTCGGTCTCGGAGGAGACGGTCACCTTGATGGCAACGTTGCCCTCGGCTTCCTTGTGCAGGCGGTCGCGGATCTGGCGCGACGTCACCTTCTTGCCCTCGCGGCCGCCCAGGGGGCCGTCATTGACGCGGAAGGTCATCGCAAGCGTGGGCGGATCGACCGGCACGGAAACCAGCGGGGCCATCACTGACGGCTCGCAAATGGTGTCGGGGATGGTGGCGTCGGCCAGGCCGGCGATGGCGATGAAGTCGCCCGCCTGCACGCTTTCCACCGGCACCCGGTCCAGGCCGCGGAAGGTCAACAGCTTGGTCAGGCGCCCGGTCTCGATCTGCGTGCCATCCGGTCGCAGAACCTTCACCGGCATGTTCATCCGGGCCACGCCTTGCTCGACGCGGCCGGTCAGGATGCGGCCCAGGAAGTTGTCGCTCTCCAGGATGGCGGCGTTCATGGCGAAGGGCAGCGACGCGTCCAGTCCCGGCTCCGGCACATGGCGCAGGATCAGGTTGAACAGCGCGGATAGGTCTTTGCGCGGGCCATCGATCGCCTCATCCGCCCAGCCCTGCCGGCCGGAGGCGTAGAGCATCGGAAAGTCGAGTTGTTCGTCGCTGGCGTCGAGCGCTGCGAACAGGTCGAACACCTCGTTATGCACCTCATCGTGCCGGGCGTCGGCGCGATCGATCTTGTTGACGATGACGATGGGCCGGATTCCACGCGCCAGCGCCTTGCCGAGCACGAACTTGGTCTGCGGCAGCACGCCCTCGGCGGCATCGACCAGCAGGATGGCGCCATCCACCATGCTGAGGATGCGCTCCACCTCGCCGCCGAAATCGGCGTGGCCAGGGGTGTCGACGATGTTGAGCTTCACGCCCTCCCACTCCACGGCCGTGCACTTGGCCAGGATGGTGATGCCGCGTTCGCGCTCGAGGTCGTTGCGGTCCATGGCGCGCTCGGCGACGGCCTGGTTCTCGCGGAAGGTCCCGGCCTGCTTGAGCAGCTGGTCGAGAAGTGTGGTCTTGCCGTGGTCAACGTGTGCGATGATGGCGAGGTTACGCATGGAGAGCATGAGAGTACGGGCCTTCGGGCGGTGATGGCCCGCCATGCCAAGCAACCGGGCCGCGAGGCGGACCGGGGTTGGAAACGACTGGCCTGTGGCTTGTTGCACCGCCACATAGGCTTAAGGGGGCGGAAAGGCCAGAGGAAAAGCGTGCCATCGCCCTGCGCGAAGGGCGCAATTGATCTCAGTGCCGTGCCATGCGGCGTTATCCGGGCCGAAGAGCGCATGCTGGCTCGCTGTCGAAAGGGCCTGGTTCCCGCCCGGTCGTTGCTGACCGATAGTGAGGCGTGATCCGCACCAACACCGCCCTTTTCGGCGTCGCACTCCAGCTTTTTGCGCTCGTCCTCTTCGTCTGCATGGATACGGTGTTCAAGCTGATGACCACGCACCTTCACGTGGCGCAGTTGGCCTGGGCGCGGTTTTTCTTTTCGGCGGCGACGGTGTGGCTGTTCTTTGGCATCCTCGGTCGCGGCCGATTGCCCTGGCGCACCCGCGCGCCATGGATGCAGGCCGGCCGTTCGCTCGTTCTGGCCGGCTGCACAGGCTTCTTCGCAACCTCGCTGGTGTTCCTGCCGCTGGCGGACGCCACGGCGGTGAACTT
>JANPIY010000882.1:0-4277 GCA_031425255.1 Planctomycetota bacterium | reverse complement strand
GACGTGGTGGTGTCGGATGAACAGATGCCGGGCATGGGCGGGCTGGAACTGCTCACCACCGTGCACCAGCGTTTCCCCGAGACCGTCAACGTCATGCTGTCCGGGCAGGCGAGCATCGGCACGGTGGTGCGCGCGCTCAATCAAGGCCAGATCTTCCGTTTCCTGATCAAACCCTGCAGCTCGGACGAACTCTGCGCCAACCTCCGCCAGGCCCTGGGCCACAAGCTCGTCCTCGATCGTTGCCGCCTGCTGTTGCCGCTGTTCCGCCGCCAAGCCGCGGTCTTGCAGGTGCTCGAACGGCGCAGTCCTGGTGTGGTGCGCCTGGTTGAGAACGAGATCGGCGCGAGCAGCCAGTCGCGCCAGCGCGAGGAGTCCGCCAGTGCCGAGGACCTCTCTGAGCGCATGGACGTGGTCATCCGGCAGGCACGCCACCACCTGGACGAGACCTGAGGCCATGACAGGGCGACCGGATAACCAGCGATGAGGATCGTCGCCAAGATATGGATCGGCTTCAGCCTGCTGATCGCCGGCTACCTGATGACGATGGCGTTGACCGAGGTCAATTCGCGGCGCGGCGAACGTTTCCTGCGCGCGATCGAAACCTCGGCCTTCCCCTGCGCCAATGCCGCCCAGGGGGCGATCACGGTGTTCAAGCAGCAGCTGACCTCCTGCCAGGACGCGGTGGTGTTCGGCGACACCGGCGGCGTAGAACGGGCCCATTTCCTGCTCGGTGAATTGTCCGCTCATCTGCGGGTCATCAGTTCCGACCTCCAGGTCGTGGCGTCGCGGCGTGATACCGCCGAACTCCTGGAACAACGTATCCGCGCTTTCTTCGCGGAGGGTATCCCGACCTATACCCGTCTGGCAGGGAGCGACACCGCGCCCGATCTCCGCGACCATGCGGCTCATCTGAAAGCGCGCAGCGAACAACTGACGCATGACCTCGATGGCTTGCGCGATGACCTGCGGCGCGACCTGAAGGTGGCGGTGGATGCCCGCTCGCACGAGAGCAGCCAGAATCGCCTGATCGACGAAGTGGTCTTCGCCAGCGTCCTATTCGGCGCCGCCGCCCTCATCGCCACCGTCATCCTCAACCTCTCCCGACGTCTCGCCCTGCTCAATGGCGCCAGCGCACGTCTGACCTCGGGCGACTACCTCACCGCGGTCGTCGATCGCACTCCTGACGAGGTCGGTCAATTGGGACAGGGCTTCGAGGCCATGCGCATCGCCATCCACACCCGCAATCAAGAGCTCCAAACCTTCAATGCGAGCTTGGATGGCCTGGTCCATGCGCGGACGCGCGAGCTGGAAGAGCGCAACGGCGAGCTGTCGACTCAGATCGCCGAGCGGCAACGCGCGGAGCGATCCCTGCAGCTGGTCGAGGCCGCGATCGTCCAGATCGACGAAGGCGTCGCCATCACCGCCGCCGAGGAACTGCCGACCAGCCCACCTGAATATCTCAATCCCGGATTCTTCCGGACCCTGAGGCGCGACCCCGGGACGCCGATCAGCGGCGGATTGCTCGCGGTCTTCACCCGCGACCAGGTGCCCGCTCCGTTCCACCGCGCCTGGTCGGCGGCCCTTGCCGGCACCAGCCAAACCTTCGAGGTCGCCCTGACGCGGGGCGATGGCAGCGACGGCGTCATCGAATGGCATGTGGCGCCGCTGCGTGATGCCGCCGGACGGGTCTCAAGCGTGGTCTCCATCCTGCGCGACCTGACCGAGCGCAAGCGCGAGGATGCCCAACGCCAGCAGGGGCAGAAGATGGAATCCATCGGCCAGCTGGCGGCCGGTGTCGCGCACGAGATCAACACGCCGATCCAGTTCATCGGCGACAACCTGCGTTTCCTGGGCGACTCCTTCGGCGACCTCGGCAGCATCCTTGATGCCCACGCCCAGCTGTTGGCGGCGGTGCGCAGCGGAGCGCCCGCCGAGGGGTTCGTCATCGCCAGCGATGCCGCGGCCAAACGTGCCGATATCTGCTACCTCACCGAGGAGATCCCCAAAGCCATCGTCCAGTCGCTCGAAGGAGTCACCCGTGTCGCCGAGATCGTGCGCGCAATGAAGGAGTTCTCGCACCCCGATCAGGGCGAGAAGAAACCCACCGACCTCAACAAGGCCATCACCACCACGCTCACCGTCGCCCGCAATGAATACAAATATGTCGCCGAGCTGGTGACCGATCTCGCGCCCGACCTGCCGTCGGTGCCGTGCATCGTCGGCGAATTCAATCAGGTGGTCCTCAACCTCATCGTCAACGCCGCGCACGCCATCGCCGATGTCATCGCCATCCAAGGTGGTCAAGGCAGGCTCACCGTCAGCACCCGCCAGGCTGGCGATCAGGTCGAGATCCGCATCGGCGATTCCGGCACCGGCATCCCCGAGGCCGCGCGTGACAAGATCTTCGACCCCTTCTTCACCACCAAGGCGGTCGGCAAGGGCACCGGCCAGGGGCTCTATATCGCCCATACCGTGGTGGCTAAGAAACATGGCGGCACGCTGACCTTCGAAACCGAGCTCGGCAAAGGGACCACCTTCCTGATCCGCCTACCGCTGGAGGCGCGGACGCAGGCCTAGCACCTCGCGCCTTGGAAGGGAGCTGGCACGCTGCCAGACGTGCAGGACTTCCATCCCCATTCCTGGTTGCGCGATGGCAATTTGCAGACCATCGCCGGATCATTCGCCGCGCACGGTCGCGACCTGGCGCTGCGTCGCGCCATTCCCCTGCCCGACGGCGATCAGGTGGTGGTGCACGATGATCAACCGCCGGGCTGGCGCGCCGGCGATCGCACCGCCCTGCTGGTGCACGGCTTGTGCGGTTCCCACCGCAGCGGCTATCTGGTGCGCATCGCCGCACGGCTCAACCGCGCCGGCATCCGTACCTTCCGCCTGGACATGCGCGGCTGCGGCGCCGGCCGGGCGCTGGCGCGGCACCCCTATCACAGCGGACGCTCAGACGATCTGCTGGCAGCACTGGTGGCGATCAGGAGCTGGTGTCCCGCCTCCCCCAGTGCGCTGGTGGCATTCTCGCTCGGCGCCAATGCGGCGCTCAAGCTGCTCGGTGAATGCGGCGATCGCCCACCAGGGGGACTCGATCGAGCCATCGCGGTGTGCCCGCCGGTCGACCTCGCCGCCTGCGTGCGCTCGCTGCAGCGTTATCCCGCGCGGGCCTACGACCGTTTCTTCACCGGCCTGCTGCTGTCCCAGGTCCGGGCCAGCCCGACCCTCGGCGAACACGCCATGCGCATCTTCGCGCACCACCGGCCGACTCGGCTGGTCGAGTTCGACGACGCCTTCACCGCGCCACTGTGCGGTTTCGGCGATGCGGCGACCTACTACCGACGCTGCAGCGCTGCGCCGCTGCTGACCGGCATCCGCATCCCCACCGTCATCCTCGCCGCCGGCGATGATCCGATCGTACCCATCGCGCCGCTGCGCGCGGCCATGCGCTCCGCCGAGGTCCACCTGGTCGACCCGATGCACGGCGGCCACCTCGGCTTCCTCGGCCAGGCGGGCGCGCGCTGGATGGATGAGCTGGTGGTGACCACGGTGGTGGACGGCCCGGCTCGCCTGGACACCGCGTAGCAGATCGGCGGGACTCCGGGCTAGCGCGGTGTGCCGAGCTCGTCCAGTGTGCCCGTACGACCGTTGAGCATGGTCAAGCGGGCGTGGTGGAAGGCGACCTTCGCTTTCCACGCGCCCACTCCGAGTGCACCTGGCACCGAGGGAGGGGCACGGGTATGCGAACGCATCGCCGTACCCGCCTCACCCGACCACGACAGCGCCAACAGGTCATCGAACCAGATGCGGAGGTTCAGTGTTATCGTGGTGGTGACCTCGACCGTGACGTGGTGGCGCACGCCATGGCGGAGGCTCACGCGTTTCTCCTTGCTGACCAACATCTCGTCAGCGATGCGATGCAGAGTCAAGCCACCCCCGTCGCGGTCGAAGATGAACATGTTCAATGACAGGGGGCCGGTGGGGTGCGGGACTGGGATCAGCATCATCACCTCACCTTTGCCGCCGACGTGGGTGAAGCTGGTCTCGAAGCGATAGTTACCCAGCGGCACCAGCGGGATGGTCAGGTGATCGCCGCTGTCGTTCTCCGCCACCACCAGATCGCCATTCTCATTCGTCCACTCGCCTTTGAAGCTGCCCGGCTGAAGTGCCAGCAGCGGCCACAGGTCGATCGAACCGGGTGTCGCCGTCACGTCGAGCGGCAGCGCGGCCAGGCGTTGCGCGACCCGCGCCAGGGTGATGCCGGAGAGTGTCGGCAC
>JANPIY010000881.1:0-9424 GCA_031425255.1 Planctomycetota bacterium | reverse complement strand
GCCGATCACCTCGATCTGGTTGGCGCCGGCCCCCTGTGAGCGGATGGCCAGCAGGTCGTCGGCGGTGGCATTGGCGATCCACGTCACGTTCAGCACGCCGCCCGCGAGCGAGGGTGAATCGCTGTCGCTCACCGTCGCGGTATCGTCGAGCACCACCGCTCCACTCGCCTCCAGGTAGGCCACGGTGAGCTTGGGCAGGGTCACCAGCGGCGGCTGGTTCACCGGCGACATCTGCACCTCGGTGGTCACCGGCGCGCTCACCCCGCTGGTGCCGTTGGTGAGGATGACCTGCACGGTGCGCGTCGCCGCGCTGGGTGCGGCGGCCGTGCTGGTGAAGCGGATGTTGCGCAGCAGGGCCTGGACCGCATCGGGGGTCGCGGTACCAGCCAACGCCACCGATAACGCAGAGCCGCTGCCGCCGGTGGCGGTGCCGATGGTCGAGCCGCCGTAGGTCACGACGCCACCCGAGACCGTGATCTGGCCCGGGTCGCTGCCGACCTGGCGGATCGACAGCACGTCGCTGCCGGCCAGGTTGGCGACCACGCCGACCGTCAGCGTGCCGCCCACCAGGGTGCCGCTGGCGTCGACCACCGTCGCGCCGCTGTCGATCAGTACTGGCCCGCCGCCCTGCACCCAGTTCGCCGCCCCGCTCGGCAGGGTCACGAACGGCGTGGTCGCGCCGGCGATGCCGCTCACCGCGATGCCGAACGCGGTCGCCCCCAGGCTGTTGCCCTCGGCGTTGGTGACGGTGAACACCAGGCCATCGCTGACCGCCGACACGCCGGTGTGGGTGTACACCAGCAGCCCGGCGTTGATGTCAGCCTGGGTGAAGGTCCCACCGCTGGTGAGGGCGACGCCACCCAGACGCACGGCACCGGCGCTCGGCGCCGTCACCACCTGATAGGTGAGCTGGGCCGCGGGCCCGAAGTCACCGACTTCGAGCTGGGCGCGGGCGATCACCGCGCTGGTGGCGATCGGCAGGGCGAGTCCGCTGTTGGTCACCACCACCGGGACGTGGGCGATCGGCAGCACCGTGACGGTGAAACTGACGATGGTGAGCGCCAGGCCACCGTTGGCGGTGCCGCCATCGTCGCTGATGGTGACGAGGATGGTCGCGGTGCCGCTGACGTGTGGCAGCGGGGTGAAGGTCAGCGTGCCGGTAGCGGCGGGACTGCTGTAGCTGACGCTCGGGTGGGGGATCAGCAGCGGATGCGACGACAGCGCGGTGACGGTGATGGTCTGGCCAGATTCATTGGCGGCACCAGCGGCGAGCCCGCTCAGCGTCACGGTCTGCAGCGGACCGTCCTCGCTGATGGTGCGATCGGCGGGCGCCGTGCTCGCCGGGGGATCGTTCACCGGCAGGATGGTGACGGTGAAGGTGCGGCTGACGCGATCGAGCGAACCGCCGATGATCCCACCATCATCGCTCACCGTGACGGTGACGACGGCGGTGCCGAACTGGTCGGACACCGGCGCCAGCAGCAGGGTGGCAGTGGCCGCCGGACTGGTGAACACCACGGTGGGATTCAGCAGCACGGTCGGATTGTCCGACACCGCGGTGATGGTGAGGTTCTGCGCCGGGGTATCGCCACCGTCACTGATGCCGCTCAGGGGGATGCCCTGCACGCCGCTGTCCTCCAGCACGGTGACATCGCTGATGACCGCCAAGGTCGGCTGCTGGTTCGGTGTCGCCGACCAGCCCGGAAGACCGGTGAGCATCAGCAGGAGGGCCGCGGCCAGCTGCGGAAAGTCCGCTATGCCGAGGCGCCACGCGAACCGGGCGCTCAGCCAGGTCTGGCGGCGCCGTGCGCGGGACGACGCGCTGACGACGGCCTGCCCGCGGTTCATTCCTGCCACTCCACCTCGATGGCGAGGCGCAATCCGACGTAGGCCGAGCGCACCTCGGGGCCAAGCGCATGGCGGTCGGCAACCCGCAGCAGCGCCGCGGCGTCGCCCCACGAACCGCCGCGCACCACGCGTAGGCGTCCCTGGTTGGCGAGCGGATCGCTGCTGGGTACCAGGGGATACGGCGCGTAGGTATCCTGGCACCACTCCCACACGTTGCCGAGGGTATCGTACAGGCCGAGGCGGTTGGGCTGGCCGCCGCGCACTGGACGCGAGCCGCCGCTGGCGTTGCCGGCGTGTACCGCCAGGCGATCGGGATCGTCGCTGCCGCCGACGGCGGCGGCCGGCAGGCGGCCGGTGGCGCCGGCACGTACGGCGTATTCCCACTCCGCTTCGCTCGGCAGGCGGCAGACCGCGCGCGGCAGGCGCTTGCCCAACAGGGTGAGGAAACGCTGCGCATCGAGCCACGACACGCGCTCCACCGGGTGGCCGGCCTGCGCCTGATAGGCGGGGTTCTCCAACATGAGCTGCACCCACAAGTCCTGCGTGCACTCGCTGTCGGCGAGCCACAGCGAACGCGTCAGGTGGACGCCGACCGGGGCCTCGTCGCTTTGGCGACCGGCCTCGGTGTCGGGGCTGCCGAGGATGAAGCTGCCGGCCGGGACGTAGCGCAGGCGCTGGGTGTGTTTCCACACCGTGACGTCGGCATAGAGCCCATGCTCGTCGCGCCCGAAGGCCGAGGCCCAGGCCGGGCGTCCGGGACCGGTGAGGATGCGCAGACGTTCAGTGGCGCTGCGCACCAGGGCGTCGTCATCACCGAACTGGGCGCGCAGCGCCGCGAGGTCGGCGCTGGCGCCTGGCGGCAGCACGTAGTCCTGGTGCAGGGCGCTGAGATTGGCCCGCAGCAGAGCCACGCGCTCGAGCTTGCCCTGCCAGCGCTGCACGTCGGCGTCGGTGTCGCCGACGATGCGACGCAGCCGTTCGAGGCGATCCGGCGCGTCCTCAGCCATTGGCCCGACCACGTCGAGCGCGGCGAGCGCCTGCTTATGCGCCTGCGCCGCCGCCAGGGTATCGCTCCAACGCCGCACGTCGGCGGGCGAGGGGCCGACCAGCGCCACCAGGCGCGCCAGGTCCTGCGCCGCCTCGCGCGCGAGCGGCTGACGTTCGTCGAGCGCCGCCAGGCGCCGGCGCAGATCCACGACTTCGTCGAGTTTACGCCGCCACGGCAGGCGGCGTGGATCGTCGACCGCCGCCAAGCGCTCGAACTGGTCGAGGGATGGGCGCAGCGTGGCGGGGACGTCCTCCTGGCGATCGAGCACCGCCAGGCGTCCGCTGAGCACCACCAGCGTCGCCTCGTCGCGCGCCAGGCGTTCGCCGACCCGCTTGACCTCGGCCTGATCGAGCGCGGCCTGGCTGGTGAGCTGCTCGGCGGCGGTGCGCAGCAGGCGCTGCTCCTCCTGCGAGAGCTGATCCTTGTCCAGCAGCGAGGTCAGCACCTGGCGCAGAGTGGCGCGCTGGCTGGTGCGCTGCACCAGCTGATCGTGCCAGCGGCGCGCGGCAGCGTCGTTGCCGGCGATGGCGCGGTAGGAGGCCAAGTCGGCGGTCAGCGCCTGTGAGCGGGTGCTGTCGATGGGCTGATCGAGATCGAGCACGGCGAGATTCTTGGCCAGCACCTCGCGCCGTTCGCGCGCCTGCTCCAGACGCGCGCGCCAGCGCAGCAGGTCGGCGTCGTCGGCATCGGCGAGCGTGGCGAAGAGTTCCCACTCGTTGGCGAGGGTGGCCGCGACCGCCAGCGAGGCGGTGTCCTGGGCGTCGAGCTGCACCAGCGCCTGACGCAGGCTCAGCACCTGATCCTGGCTCGCCTGGACCTTGGCCGCCCAGCGCAGGCCATCCGCATCCGCCGCGCCCAGCAGCACGCTCCAGCGCGCGAGATCGTCGCGCGCCGCGCGCTGCGCCGCCACGGTCAGCGCACCCGCGCCGTCGAGCGCGGCCAGGCGCGCGCGCACCTGCGCCAACCAGGCGCGCGCCGCCTCCAGCCGCTGCGACCAGCGACGGACGTCGGCATCGTCGGCCGGGACCTGGCGCTGGACCACCGCCAGCGCCGGCTGCAGCTTCTCGAGCAGTTCCTGTGGCACCGCCTCCTGACGGTCGAGCACGGCGAGGGCGTCGCGCGCTTCGCGCAGATCGCGAGCCGCATCATCGAGACGGATGCGCCAGCCGGTCACCAGCGGTTCATTGCTGCCGCAGAGTTCCTGGTAGGCGGCGAGCGCGCTGCGCGCGGTGGCAAGCTGGACGTGATCGAGCGCGCCCGTCGGCAGGCTGGCGAGCTGGGCGCGCAACGCTTCCGCCTGCGCCAGCTTGGCCAGCCAACGTCCGACCTGCGGATCGCGTTCACCCACCAGCTCGCGCAGCCGCGCGAGGTCCTGGCCGGCCGCCGACGGGATCGCCTGCGGAGTGTCGAGCAGGGTCAGGCGGCCACGCAGCGACTCGGCCTGCGCCCGGCTGGCGAGCAGCCACCAGACGCTCAGGCCGACCGCCAGGACCAGGATGGCGACGCCGGCCAGGGCCTGTTTCCACCAGCGCTTCCAGCCGCCGCCGTGGCGCGCGAGGGCCTCGTCGGCGCCGGTGTTGACACGGCCTTTGGTGAAGACCGCGACCTCGGGAGGGCAGCCGCCCTTGAGCAGGTTGAGGTCGCGGATGAGCGCCACCGCATCGGCATAGCGGCGTTCCGGGAATTTCTGCAGGCAGGTGAACACCACCGCCTGCAGTGCCGGGTTGCAGTCGGGCACCAGCTCGCTGATCAGCTTGGGCTCGACGAAATGGTGCTGGTAGATCAGCGCGTCGGCGGTGGCCTCCTCGAAGGGCTGCTTGAGCGTCAGCAGTTCGTAGAGCACCACGCCGAGCGAGTAGAGGTCGGCGCGCGCGTCGACCGCGTCGCCGCGGCCCTGCTCCGGGCTCATGTAGGACGGCGTGCCCATCGCCGTGCCGACCATGGTCAAGCCCTCCTCGCCGAGGACCTTGACGATGCCGAAGTCGGCGACCTTGAGCACGCCGTCGCGCGTGCGCATGAGGTTGCCGGGTTTGATGTCGCGGTGCACCAGCTTGAGCTTGGCCGCCTCCATCAGGCCATCGGCAGCCTGCAACGCGAGATCGAGCACCTCATCGCTGGTGAAGGGTTTCTCGCCACCCTCACGCCGGCGTTTGAGCTCGTCGCCCAGACTGGTGCCGTCGACGAATTCCATCTCCAGGTAGCACAGCGGCCCATAGCGGCCGGCGTTCCACACCTTCACCACGTGACGGCTGTCGATCGCCTGCGAGATCTGCGCCTCGCGCTCAAAACGTTTGCGCGAGGCCGCATCGTCGGCGAAACGCGCCGGCAGGATCTTCAGCGCCACCAGCCGACCGTTGTCGCGGCGGCGCGCGAGGTAGACCGCGGCCATGCCGCCCTCGCCGAGCAGATCACCGATGTCGTGCGACGGCCACTGCGCGCCGGAGACCGGACCCTTGCGGCCGTGCTCGCTGAGCACCGGGCGCAGGTTGATCGGCGTGCGGACCTCGTCGGCGTCCTTCGCCCGGCCTTCCCAACGCGCGCGTTCCTCCGGCGTCACCAGGTCGGTGTCATCATCACGCCGGAGGCCCAGGCGCGCGGTACTGCTGTCGGCGGGCCGGTAGAGGCTGCTGTCATCGTCGGAGCGCGGCAGCGCGGCGGGATCTTCGGGTGGGTGTACGGACATGGCGCGATGCCTTCAGCGGATCGCCGGCGGGGCGCCGCCGAAACGATAGACCAGGCCCAGGAAGGCGGTGGGGCCGGATTGGGTGAGTTCGACTTCCAGACCATCGCCCGCGAGGTCGGCTGCGGCCACCTGCCAGCCGACGCGAGCGGCCAGCAGCCAGGAACGCGAGAGCGCGAAGGTCACGCCCAGGTGCACGCCGTAATCGATGACCGGCCCGGAGACATCGTGGTCGTCGCTGAGGTCGCCGCCCGGAATGTGCAGGCGGCCATGACCGTATCCGGCCCACGGCGAGAGCTCGCCGGTCCAGCGGTCGTCGAACGAATAGGCGTACCCCGCCACCACCCGCGCCATCGCCACCTGGTAGCTGCCCGCGTCCTCGAAGCGGTAACCGCCCAGCGTCACGGCGCCACCGACGAAGAACGCGCCGCTCGACCCGGGAGCGGAAAAGGCATAGACCGCCCGGCCGCCGATGCCGAGACCCAGGTCGAACTCGCTGCTGCCGTCGCGCGTGCTGGCGCCATCGCGGATGGTGAAATCGAAGGCGGTGGGCAGCGACTCGACGCCGAGATTGAGATCCGCCATCACCAGTTCGCTGGCTGTCCCGTGGACCCCGCAGCCGACCGCCAGCGCGAGGCTGGGCATCATCCGCACCCACCAGCGCCGCAGCTGCGGCGGCGTGGTCGAATGATAGAAGCGGATAGGAGCGATGGTGGTGTGCAGCACGTGGGTATGCCGCCCTGGAATGGGGGCGGACGTTGCAGCCTACCTCACAAGCTGCTGATGCGCCAGCGGCCAGGACCACATCCTGATTCCGCCAGATCCTGACCAGGGTGTCAGGATGCAACGACCGCATCATTTCCGCGGCTCGATCGCGGTGGCGATTTGCGCCAAGCCCGATTCCGGACTACCTTCCCTGCGCATGGCTGTCGCCTTCATCGATTTCTACCTGGTCACCAGCAACGACCGCGTGATCCAATTGCTGCCGCAGCGGACGTATGCCTTCGGCCGCGGCGACGAATCGGACATCGTGGTCCAGGACACCTTGACCTCGCGCCACCACTGCGACCTGCGCTGGGACGACAACACCTTCTGGTCCCTGGTCGATCTCGGCAGCCGCAACGGCACCTACTGTAATGGCCAGCGCCTGAGCGACCCCTACGTGCTCGGGGACCGCGACACTCTCCAGGTCGGTGGTCAGCAATTCACCTACCGGCTGCTGCCACCGGGCTCGGATCCAACCTCGCTGCTGAAAGAAGCCAGCAGCGCCATCGGCAGCCTGGAGACCTTCGAGGTCAGCGCGCAGGAGCTGATGGGCGACGGCGCCAAACCGGCGTTCACCGGCGAGGTGCCGGATGGCGATCTGAAAAAGCTCCTGCGTTTCTTCTCGCTCACCAACAAGAGCGGTCGCCTCGACCTGGCCAGCCCTCCGGCGCGTCAGGTGTGGCTGGTCGACGGCGTGCCGCGTCGGGCGCGTTATGGCGAAGCGCACGGCATGGCGGCGCTGGAAGAGATCCTCGCCGATCCGGGAGCGACGTTCTCGTTCCTCGAAGGCGAGCAGGTGGCGCGCGCCGACTGGTCGATCACCGGCGAACGCCTGCACCTGCTGCGCGACGTCCTGGGCGCGACTGATCTCTCCGATCTCGGCATCGACGCCGCCGACCTGGCCAAGGCCGAGCGCATGCAGCGCCACCTCATGGCGCGCCTGCCGGTGATCCCCGGTTATGAACTCGGGGTCTATTACGAGGGCAAGTCGGGCGTCAGCGGCGATTTCTACGACGCCGGCGTGATGCCCAACGGCAACGTGCTGATCGTCATCGGCGACGTCGCCGGCCACGGCGTGCAGGCGGCGATGGCGGTGGCCGGCATGCTCAAGACCCTGCGCGCTCTGCGCCAGGAGGTCCGCACGCTGCCCGATCTGCTGGGGGCACTCAACGACGATGTGCGCCAGGACCTGCTGCCTGGGCAGTTCATTACGCTTTTCGCCGCCCTGCTGACGCCCGCCACCGGCATGTTGACGGTGGCGCTCGCCGGCCATCACCCTGGGCTGCACCTGCGTTTCGGCGATCAGGTCCTGACCATGCCGATGGGCGAGACCGGCACTGCGCTGGGGTTGTTCGACAACGACCGTTTCCGCGAATTACTGTCACCGGTCGAGGTGACCCTGGCGATCGGCGAAGGCCTGCTGCAGTACACCGATGGCATCCTCGAAGCGATGAGCAGCGGGCGTGAGGAATATGGCGACGAGCGGTTGGCGGCAGCGGTGGTGCGCCTCGGTCCTGGTGCCAGCGCCCAGCAACTGGTCGATGGCGTGGTCGCCGACACCAAAGCGTTCGCCGCCATCATCGATGATGACCTGACCCTGCTGACGCTCATCCGCCGCGGTCCCAGCCTGCCGCCCATCGAGGCGATGGCCGCCAGCACCTCGACGCGGGCACGCTCGGGTGCGACGACCAAGAGTGGGAACCTGAGCGACACCGATCTCGCGCTCACGCGTCCGGCCACGCTCTCGCCGGCGTTGACCGCCGCGGTGGCCGCCCGTGATCAATCCGCACGGCCCGCAGCGAAGCCGCAGGTCAAGGACGGCGATCCCTGGCTCGGCGTGCGTTTCGGCCAGGTCGAGACCGTCTGCCGCATCTCGCAAGGCAGCATGGGCATGGTGTATCGTGGCCACCACCGCCTGCTGCAAAGCGATGTCGCGGTCAAGATCATGAGCACCCGCGACGAGGCCAAGGCGGAGCTGCATCGCCAACGCTTCCTGCGCGAGGCCCGTGCCGCCGCGCGCATCCGCCATCCCAACGTGGTGCAGGTGATGGACGTCGGCGAGACCGACGATCACACCATCTATCTCATCATGGAACTGGTCGAGGGCCCCAACCTCGCGCGCCGGCTCGACGAACACGGACGCATGGGCGACCAGGAGCTGCTGGCGGTCGCGCGCGGCATCAGCGAAGGCCTCGCGGCGATCCATCAGCTCGGCATCATCCACCGCGACATCAAACCCGACAACATCCTCATCGATCCCCTCGGCATGCCCAAGATCAGCGACCTCGGCCTGGCGCGGATGGTCGACGAGGCCGACTCCCACGGCCTGACCGCTACCGGCATGGTGCTCGGCACTCCGGCTTACATTTCACCGGAAGCCATTCGCGACAGCAGCAGCGCCGACGCCAAGTCCGACATCTACAGCCTGGGCGTCACGCTCTACCACCTGCTCGCCGGGCGTCCGCCTTTCGCCGGCAAGAACATCAGCGACCTGATGCGCGCCCACCTCGCCGGCGAGCACACGCCCCTGCGCCAACTGGTGCCGCAGGCCGACCCCCAGCTCTGCGCGCTGATCGAACGCTGCCTGACCCTCGATCCAACCAAACGTCCGAGCGCCGGCGAACTCGCCCAGCAGCTCGGCGCCACGCACCAGGCGCGCGTGGCCGCCCCGGGCTTCCTCGCCTCGCAGGCCAACGCCGTGCCGGATCTGTTCCGTCGCCAGCAGCAGCGCCGGGCGACACCGGTCTTCGCCCGCCGTGGGGTGTGGATCGGCATCGCCACGCTGGTGACGGTACTCGCCGTGGCGGCGCTGCTGGTGATCAACCGACATTGGTTCCTCTAGACGAAGCGCGGCCCAGCGCCTGGGGGAACCGCTTCTCATCTCACCGCAGAGGCCGCAGAGGCCGCAGAGCTGAGAATTCCCAACTCTGCGCCTTCTGCGCCCTTCCAGGTAACTCATCTCACACTCGTGTCGGTATGAGCTGAAATCCCATGCTTTTTGCGCGTTTGGTCAGGGCATCGATCGAACGTTGTTTGAGCTTTTCTTCATAGGCCTGCTGTCCTTGGTCGGTGTAATCCTGGCC
>JANPIY010000880.1:0-1515 GCA_031425255.1 Planctomycetota bacterium | reverse complement strand
ACATCGCGCTCGTCGATTCCGAGCAGCTGGTCGACAACGACACCACGGTCAGCCGTAGCGTCACCATCACCAGCACCGGCAACAAGCGCTTGGTCGTCGCAACCGCGGGCCTAGAAGACGACCAATCCGCGGCCGGTCGCGTCACAGCCATGACCTTCAATGGCGTCGCCATGACCCGGGCGGTATTCGCCACCTCCACCAGCGGGAACGACGTCACGGTGCGGGCCTACATCTTCTACCTGAGAGAGGCCAACCTACCGCCTCCAGGCACCTACACGCTCACCGCCACGCTGGACGACGAGGACGGCGGCGGCGCCTACGGCGCGCTGGAATTCGATAACGTCGACCAGACCACACCCATCGAAGCGACGGCAACCAACAACAACCTCGCTACGGCAACCATCTCGACCAATATCACCACCCAAACCGCGGGTGCATGGCTGCTCGACGTCGTGGTCAGCGGCAGCCAGAACACGGCTTTCGGCCCGACTGCGAGTCAGTCCGAGATGCACGAGTCGGATCCAGAAAGCTCGCAGGTCGCGATCGGCGTCAAAACGATCGCCTCGCCCGCCCTGTCGACGATGAGCTGGAGCGTGACCAACGCCAATCGCACGGCCCACGCCGTGGTGGCGATCCGCCCGGCCAGCGCGGACGTGCCCTGCCAGGCCGACGGCGGCGACGGCTGTAGCGACCTGTGCGAGATCGAGCCCGGCTGGACGTGCCCGTTCCCGGACACCAGCTGCGTCGCCACACAATGCGGCGACGGTTACCTCACCGGTTCGGAGGAGTGCGAGTCGAATCTGCTCAGCGACAGCAGCCCGAACGCGGCGTGCGCTTCCAACTGCACGGTGGCAGACGGCTACGCCTGCCAGTGGAACGCCACCAGTCATCGTACGGATTGCGTACTGATTTCCGCGGCTTGCGACAACGACGGCAACCGAGAGCTCGGCGAGCAGTGCGACGACGGGGACAACAACATCGGCGACGGCTGCAATCCCTACTGTGAGGTCGAGCCAGACTGCTCGGCGCGCGGCACCACGACGGGCTGCGTCTCCGCTTGCGGCGACAGCATGTTGCTGACGGGCGGCACGGAGACATGCGACGACGGCAACACCGTCCCGGGCGACGGCTGCAGCTCGACCTGCCAGACAGAGGCGGGTTGGACCTGCTCCGTCCAGGCCGGAACGCTGCCCACGTCGGTCGACGTGCCAGTTGCGTTCCGTGACTTCAACCGTTCGCCCACGGCTGGCAACACCCAGCATATGGACTTCGAGACCTTCGGGGGCACGAATCCCACGACTGGTCTGGTCAACCCCACTCTCGGCACGGATGGCAAGCCGGTTTACACCGGCAAGTGCCAACTAGGCAGCGGCTTTACCGTCGCTGCGTGCCCGCACGGAGCTCAGACCACGAGCCTGAGCGCTTTCACCCAGTGGTACAATGATACTGGCGGCGTCAACCTGACGCGCGTCACGCGGCTGCCTTTCGCGCAGCAGGGCGTCACCAACACCTACC
>JANPIY010000879.1:0-5551 GCA_031425255.1 Planctomycetota bacterium | reverse complement strand
TCGGCGTCGGTGTCGGTGTCGGGGTCGAGGTCGCCTCGCCCGTGTGCAGCGACGTTGCCAGTGAGAGGACGAGGATGAGGCCGAGGACGACTGCGGGCGGATAGAGAAGAACAGATGTGGATCGCAGGAGGGTTGACATGCACCGATGGCCCATGGGGTGGAGGCGATGGAACGGCAAGGGGTAGCTCATAAAGGGAGGTCACGAACTGTCCAGTATGCCATGCCGCATCCGTCCATCTGACGCACATCGCATCTGGTCCGGGAACATGCAGCGAGGGCCTGGTCGGTGGGCAGATCCACCATCTCGATCCCGTGCGTGCTTGCACGCGGATCGCGGTGCAGCCTAGGACAACATCCCCGGGCATGGTTTACAATTGGAGGGTGGTCCTAGGCTGGGACCCCATGGACGCCGCTGCACCACCTTTACGACCACCGCCTTCGGCGCCCTCTGCCGGCCCGCTCACGATCGGCCACATCGCACGCATCCTCTGGCAACGCAAATGGTCCGCCGTGGTCGTGGCGCTGCTGGTCGGCATCAGCGTGCACTATGCCAGCACGTTCATCGTTCCGCAGTACCAGGCGACGGCGACCTTGCGTCTGGACACCGGAGGCCGTGGCGCGTCACCGAACGAGAGTTCCTCTAATGCCGCTGAACTCGCCCTGCTGAACACCCAACGCGACCTGCTGTTGTCGAGCAAAGTCCTGCAGAGCGCCTACGAGAACGGACCGCTCAAGGACAGCCCGGTGTACCAGGCGGCCGACAACAAGGTCGGCCTTTTCGCCAGCCGGTTGGGAGTGGACGTCAGTCGCGACAGTTACCGCATCACGGTCCAGCTGCGCGATGAGGACGGTTACCGGGCGAAGGATGCGCTCAACGCCCTGGTCGATGCCTTCATGAAGGAGCAGGCGACGCAACAGGTCTTGCGCACCGCGAATGAACTCTCTTTCCATACCGAGCAGGTCGAACTGGCGCGCGGGAAACTGAATCAGGCGCGTGCGCGCGAACGTGAGCTGCGTGAGAAACATGCGCTGATCTCAGCCAATCCCGAAGACAACTTCGCCGCTTCGCGGCTGATCGCCCTCAACACCCAGCGGACCCTGCTCGACCAGCGGCTCGCCGGCAGCGGGATCGTCATGGCGCAGTTGGCCGCCATCGAGCAAAGCCATCCGGCGGTCGCCGGAGAACGCTACTCGCAGGCCAGGATCGACGCCCTGCTGACGATCACGGATGTCGCCAAGGGGCCAGGGGTGTTCGACCTCCAGCGCGAGGTCTCGGTGTTGCGGGCCGAAGAGGTGCGCCTGGCGCAGGTCTACCTGCCCAAACACCCGAAGATGAAGGAGGTGCTCGACGCGCTGGCGTTCAAGCAGGATGAACTGGCCAAGGCGGTGGCCTTCGCGCGCGCGCGGGTCCTCAGCGAACGGAGCGAGATCGAGAACAGCTCGATGACCCTCGATCAACAGATCGCCGATGCCAAGACGGCGCTCACCAGCTATCGCAATGCCCAGCTCGAGGTCCAGGCGCAGTCGGAGGAGACCCGTACGCAAGAGGTGTTGTTCCAGCAGGCGCTCTCACGCTTGAGCGAGAAGGATCTCGCCAGCCGGCGCGAGGGCGCGAAGATGAGCCCGATGGACCCGGCACAGGCGATGACGTTCCCCATCAACATCCGGCCGCGTACCTTCCTGGCGGCGGCGGTAGGGCTTGGGTTGTTCGCCGGCATCTGCGTGGCGCTGCTGCTGAATGCCATCGATCAACGCGTGCGGAGTCACACCGTGGCCGAGGACCTGACCCGGCTGCCGATCATCGGTCGGGTTCCGCACATGCGCCGCATGCCGAAGGTCAAGCAGAGCGACGATACCGCCGAACACCGTCAGCTGCACGAGGCCTATCGCGACCTGCGCACGGCGTTGCGTCTGTATCGCAAGGGTGATGGCTGCCAGGTGCTGGGGGTGGTGTCGTGTGGTCCCACCGAAGGCAAGACCACGGTCGCCGCCTTTCTCGCCACCAGCCTGGCCGAAGCCAACATCCGCGTGCTGCTGATCGACGGCGACCTGCGCCGTCCAACCTTGCACCGCATGATCGATGAGGACGGGGAACAGGGTCTGGGTTCCTTGTTGTCGGGCGATGCCAACGACTGCGTGCCGAGTCCGACCACCTTGCCCAAGCTCGACTTCCTGAGCGCCGGCAGCGGCATCGCCAATCCCGCCGAACTGCTGCATAGCCGTCAATTGCCGGAGCTGATGGCGCATTGGCGGACGCTCTACGACTACATCATCATCGACACCTCACCCCTGGCCCTGGTGTCGGACGGCCTGCTGTTCGGTGAGTTGGCGGATGGTCTGCTGTGGGTGGTCCGTGACCGGGTATCGCGCAAGGACGTCATCCGACGGGTACGCGAAATGTTGGCCCCGTTGGGGTCTCGCCTGCTCGGCTGTGTCTATAACGGAGACGCCGCATACCGTTCCCGATATGGCTATGGCACCTTCTCCTATGGCAAGACTCCCGATCGCCCCACCGCCCTGGCGGGCACCCAGGCGGCTGCGCGTGGGTGAGCGGTGAACGACGACCCGGACCTCACCCTGGCCGGTCATGGCGACGAACCGCCTGCGCTGGGAAGCGACGGCGATCACCAGCGTGCGGTCCTCGGCGATGTCGATGCCCAGTTCCGCTTGGGCGAACGCTATCGGACCGGCAGCGGGGTCGCGCGTGACATCACCCAGGCTTTCCAATGGTACCGCATGGCCGCGGAAGCGGGTCATGCCGGAGCGCAGAACAGTCTGGGCACCTGCCTGACCAAAGGTCTCGGCTGCGAGCCCAATCCGACCCTCGGCATCGATTACTTCCGCAAGGCTGCCCAACAGGGATTGCCACTGGCGATGAACAACCTGGGCAGCGCCTACCGCAAAGGCCAAGGTGTGCCGCAGAGTCACGACCAGGCGGTGGTGTGGTTTAGCCGCGCCGCCTACATGGGTCTCCCCATCGCTCAGAACAACCTGGCGAATTGTTTCCAGCATGGCGAGGGCACCCGCACCGAGCCGGCGACCGCGGCTGCGTGGTACCTCAAGGCCGCCGAACAGGGCTATGCCCTGGCGCAGCGCAATCTCGGCAGTTGCTACCGCGATGGCTTCGGGGTGCACCGCGACCCGGTCAAGTCGGCGGAGTGGTATCGCAAGGCCGCCGACCAGGAGAACGAATACGCGCAGTACCACCTCGGCATGTTGTACCTCGCGGGCAGTGGCGTCGAACGGGACGTGGAAAAGGCCGTCTCCTGGTTCCGCAAAGCGGCGCACCACGGCCTGGCGCGCGCACAATTCCAACTCGGGGTGTGCTACCTGCGGGGCGACGGCGTGCGCATCGACCTCGATGAAGCCTCGCGCTGGATGCGACGTGCGGCCGAGGCCGGCTCGGCGGAGGCGCGCGATCACCTGGGCCAGCACGAACGCAAACCCACCACCGGCAAGACCACCCGGCGACAGATCAAACCGAGCGGGCCGCCATTGGCACTCGAAGCGGAACCGACGCCCAGCCACGGCTTCCCGCCGCCGGTCAGAGCGCTGCATGCACCACTCACCCTCGCCGCGGAACCGCCGTTCGAACGCGAGGCTCCGGCCCCGGTGACTTTGTGGCCGAGCGAGCCCCTCCCGCTCACCGAGGGGTCCCTGCCCATCCATCCCGCCAGTGCGCTGACCGGAACGGAAGGTTGGACGCCAGTCGGCAATCCGGTTCTGCCCTCGACATCACCGGTAACGACACCGCCGCCAGCCGCATCATCGCCTGTGGCGTCGGCCCCACCGGCCGCGTCCATTCCGGTAGACGAGCCGTCGGCTCCGGCTCTGACGCCACGTCAGGCCCCGCCGCCAGCGGCGCCCACTCCGCCTGCAGCGGTACCCACTTCGCCTGCGGCGGTAGCCACTCCGCCACCGGTCGCCCAGGCGCTCATCAGACCCGACGACTATGACGCCACCGAATCCCCGCATGAGCACACCCCGACCTCGTTGCAGGTGATTGCCGACGTTCCGTCGGAAAAGCCATCCGCCGTCCCTCTGGTGACCGCTGGACCAGCGGCGTCTCAGGCCCTGGTGCCTGCAGCCGCGCCAGAGCTCCCGCCATCCGCACCCGGATCATCGGATCCACACGTGCTTGCCGGTCCCCCGTCCCTGCCGCCACCACCTTTGCCACCGCCACCGGTGGCCCGGCCGGCGACCATGGCTGCGCTCCCCGGACCCACTGATGCGACCAGCGATACCAGGCTGACACCGGGGACGGTGCGGGTGGGAACCCTCTCAGTGGCGGTGCCGCCGATCATGCCGTCGACCGCACGCATCCCCACTCCCATGCCGCAGGTCGGTCGCATCGCGACACCCCTGCCCAGGCCGCCTGGGTATGCCAACGACCAGCGGTCGCCGCTGGTGATCGAACCCTTCACCGAGGCGCTCCTCACGCCGCCTGCAGCCAGCGATGCGCCGGCCACCGCCGCTTTCCGTGCCAGCAACCACCCTGACGTGCCCGATGCGATCTCGCCAGCGGCGGTCACGCTCCATCAGCAGGGGCAGGCGTGGCTGAAGGGCGATGGTGTGGTGATGAATAAACCGCAGGCCCTCGTGTGCTTCACCAACGCCGCCAAATTGAACTACGCACCGGCGATGTTCGCCCTTGGCCAGTGTTATGAAAAGGGCGACGGCATCGCGCAGGACAAGCAGCAGGCCCTATCCTGGTACCGCCGCGCTGCCGATCTCGGTGATGCCCATGCCCAGCATCAGCTCGCTGCGCACCTGACCTATGGGTGGGGCATCAAACGCGATCTCGGCGCAGCGATGCAATGGTACCTGCTGGCGGCAGCGCAAGGTCACGCGCAGGCGCAGTACCAGCTGGGTGACTGTTTCGCGAAAGGTTGGGGCGTGAAACCCGACCTGACGCAGGCCGTCGCCTGGTGGCAGCGTGCCGCCGAACAGGGACACCAGGATGCCCAGGACAGCCTGAAGAAATTCAGGCGCTGATCACGTGATCGGCAGAGCATCCTGCGTCCGTTAGCAGGACCTATTCTTGCCTCGGCGGCATTTCGTGTGGGTCAGATTCCATCTCCCGCGCCCGCTGGTCTTTCCGAATAACCTTCGGTTGCTAGCGGATCATCATCAGAAGTTCGCCGTCACTCCGGCATTGGCGCTGTAACGGTCATAGGCGCCCTGCAGCTTGCTGTCGCTGTACTCGTAACCGACATCAACCTGGGCCTGCAGGCCTGGCCGGAATACGTAACTGGTGCCGATCATGCCGCGCGCGGTCCAGCGTTCGTCCTTGGGTTGGGCGGAGACGCTCTCGATATCCTGGAGGTTGTATCCTTCGCCGCTCATAGTGAGCGACCAGACCTCGTTGAGTGGGTGTCCGTAGGCGAGCACAGCGCGTGAAGCCAGCGCGGGATTGCCGCTGATGGCATCCTCGATGCCGCCGGACAGGGTCAGTGACCAGGTCTTATCCGTCGCGGTGACGGTGTTGCCGTTGACCTGCCAGGTCGGACTGATGACGTCGCCGGCCGGCAGGACATCGTTGGCCTCATAA
>JANPIY010000878.1:0-3367 GCA_031425255.1 Planctomycetota bacterium | reverse complement strand
AGCGGTTGAGTCGCCCTTTCAGGGCTCATTCCGATGCGGGTCCTTCACCCAGGGCGTTGCCCTGGGCTGTGATGACCCCGCGCCGTTGGCGCTCTCGAACCGACGTGATTTCGGCGTCTTAAAAGGTGTTGACCAACTTATGGGTAATGAGCAGCACTTCAGTGCAGGGAGCCGGGAGTACAAAATCCATAAAGTCCCCAACGGGGACGACGCTGCTCAGATCCGGTGGTCGTGCGATGCGGAGGTCTTCCTGCGTCGTCCCCGTTGGGGACTTTGCCGTTTTTGATCGCTCGACTCGGCGCTGAAGCACCGGGCTGGCGTAACGTCGCCCCCGTTGGGGGCTCAGGAATGACTCGCCGGCAGGGCAGCGAAGCACCATGCAGAATCGGTCATCGGATGCGAGAAAAGGTGCATTTTGCCGTCAAGAATTGCGGCAGACATCATTCCTGTGGTGATAAGTGCTCCTCAAAATGCTGGCATCACAGGTGCTACGAGCTCGCGACCCTGTCCGTGACCATGCTTCGGTGACGGTGGGTGCCTTTGAGTGATATCAATCCGTTGTCCTCTGTGGTGGTTGGAGTCTTTCCATGACGGTACCGTTGGCTGACATCCCGCGTATCGCGACCTATCGCCTGCAGTTCACCCCGACCTTTGGCTTCCGCCATGCGCAGGAGATCCTGCCGTATCTGCGCGATCTCGGCGTCAGCCACATCTATGCCTCACCGATCGCCCAGGCGACGCCGGGCAGCCAACATGGGTATGACGTCTGCGATCCGCGCCAGGTGAATCCGGATCTCGGCACCCGGGCGGAGCTCATCGAACTGTTGGAAGCGGTGCGCGCACATGGTCTCGGTTGGGTGCAGGATGTGGTCCCCAACCACATGGCGATGAGCCCGCACAATCCTTACCTCTGCGACGTCATGACCTTTGGCCGGCGTTCGCGCTGGGCCTTCCTCTTCGACATCGATTGGACCCACCCGGACGTCGGCGGCCGCATCCTGATGCCCATCCTTGCCGAACCCTACGGACACCTCCTGCAGCAGGGCGCCTTCCGCCTGGGCTGGAGTGAACGGGGGCCGGTACTGCGGTACGGCGATCACCAGCTCCCGCTCGCCCCAGGCAGCGTGGTGGGTCTCCTGACGGAGTCCGGTCTGCCGCCCGCGTTCATCGCCGTCTTGGCCGCGGCGCAGGAGGAGACCGATGCCGATCAGCGCGCCATCTATCTCTGCGCCGCCTGCCGCCGCCCGGCCGCCGAACTGGCCCAGGCCGAGGCGGTCCTGGGGGCGATCACCCATGCGCCCTTGATCGATGAGATACTCCAGGCGCAGGCCTGGCGCCTGGCCTGGTGGCGCACCAGCCGCGAACTCTGCGGCTATCGCCGCTTCTTCGCCGTCGACGGTCTGATCGCGGTGCGCAACGAGGATCCCCGGACCTTTCCCCTCATCCACGCGCTCACCTGTGAACTGTACGATGATGGCCTCATCGATGGCGTGCGCGTGGATCACGTCGACGGGCTGTGGGATCCCGCGGCCTACCTCGCGCGTCTCCGCGCCCGCCTGCCGAAGGCCTGGATCCTGGTCGAGAAGATCCTCGCTGCCGGCGAGGCATTGCCGCCGTGGCAGGTCGATGGCACCACCGGCTACGAGATCATCAATGCTCTCACCGGGGTGTGCTGCAATCCGCGCGCGGAAGCACGTTTCACCGCCTTGCACCAGCGTCTCGTGGGCCGCTCCACCGATGCCACGCTGCTGGCGACGCAGGTGCGTCAGGACATCGATGGTCTGGGCCTGGGGGGGGATCTCGATCGCACGGTGAGCGCCCTGCGCGCCACCGCCGACAGCGTCCCGTGCCTGCGCGATCTCGGCCGGCGCTCACTGCGCGAAGCTCTCGCCGCGTTGATCGCACGTCTGCCGGTCTATCGCACCTATGGCGGGTTGGAGGGGGGCAGCGACTCCGATCACCGCATGATGGCGCAGGCCCGGGTCCAGGCGCAACGTGATCGACCGGAGCTGACCCCGATCATCGATGCGGTCGCCAGCCTGCTCGAGCAGGGACTGCGCACGCGGACCCCCGGCCCGCTGCTCGACGCCGTCGCGCGGGTGCAGCAGCTCAGCGGCCCGGTGATGGCCAAGGGTTGGGAGGACACCTTCCTCTTCCGCTGGTCGCGGTGCCTGGCGCTCAACGAAGTGGGCGGTGATCCCCGGCGTTTCGGCCTCGACCCCGCCACCTTCATCGATCTCATCGCGCAGCGTCCACCGACCGGCGGCCTGAATGCGAGCGCCACCCACGACACCAAACGTGGCGAGGATGTGCGGGCGCGGATGGCGGCGTTGACCTGGCGGGTGGAGCGCTGGCAGGAGCTGGTGAACACCTGGGAGCACGCGGAAATCGATGGCCAACGGGCCTGCGAGGCCGAGGCGCCCACCGCCGAGGACCGCTACCACCTCTATCAGACCCTGACCGGTACCTGGCCGGTGGACGGCGTGATCGATGAGACCTATCGACAGCGGCTGCGGGCCTATGCCCTCAAGGCGGTGCGCGAGGCGGGCAGCAGCACCTCGTGGGCAGCACCCGATACCATCTATGAAGCTGCGCTGGCGAGCTGGTTGGAGGTCCGCCTGAGCGGCGCAGGTGGCCGGGAGTTCCGTCGCCAACTCTCCGCCTGGGTCGAGCTGATCACGCCGCATGCGGCGGCGCTGAGCCTGGTCCAGACCGCGCTCAAATGCACCATCCCAGGCGTGCCTGACGTCTACCAGGGAACCGAATGGCATGACGACTCCCTGGTTGACCCCGACAACCGGCGCCCGGTCGATTTCACCGCCCGGGCCCGGGCCTTGCGCGACGAGAAGCGGTTCACCGGGCCGGTCTCCGATCCTCATACCAAACAGGCGCTGCTCGCTGCCTGCCTGCAGATGCGCCGCAGCTATCTCGAACCCTGGCGCCGTGGCAGCCTGCAACCGCTGCAGATCGTCGGTGAGAGCGAGGGCCTGCTCGCCTTCGCCCGGGTCTCCGCCGAGGCGGTGGCGATCGTGGTGGTATGCTTCCGGCCCGAAGGTCCCGATCCCATGGCCGAGGTCGTCCTCACGCCCGCCTGGAGCACCTACGTCTGGCGCGAAGTCTTCTCGCGCCTGTACCTGCCGCCGGCGCCCGTGTTGTCGGTGACGCGCCTGCTGCGGCATCTACCGTGTGCCATCCTCATCTGCGAGCAGGCCTTGGTGAGAAAATGGCAGGCCGCAGAGGTGGCATGAGACACTGCGGCGTTGTGGAGGAGCCATTCCACCCGCTCGATCGTGAAGGCAGTTCAAACCGCAGAGCTCGCAGAGGGCGCGGAGAGCTCACCACGGCGCATCTCAATGATATAAAGCTG
>JANPIY010000877.1:0-10266 GCA_031425255.1 Planctomycetota bacterium | reverse complement strand
CGCGTCGGATTCCGGAGCGTTCAACTGCGCTCGCGCCCACGTCAACATCGGAGCGTTGGCGTCGGTCGCTTCCAAATACCCGCGGAGGGTGGCCAGGGGATTTTTTTGTTCGTCGACCGCTGGATCATCCATCTGCACGTCGATGGTTGCGTGGCGGGTCGATGCCAGCACCGCCAAGACCGTCTGGCGGATATCGGGGGGCAGAAGGCCCATCTCTGGCAATCCCTCCAATCTCTGCGCGCTACGCAGGCCATCCACTAACTGCGCAGCCAGCCGATACGTTGGCTGGCTCCCGTTGCTGGTTGGAGGCGAATTGGAACCGGGGTGGGCTGCCGCCCCAGTGACAGCAGTGCCACCGCTCGCGGGAGTGGGGAGCGGATCGGCCGCAGCCATGAAGGAATAGGTGGCTGATATAGCCAGCATGAAGGAGGAAGCGGTGAGAGCGAACTTGCACATGGGGGACAACCCTTGACGCGACCAGTGGAGCGCACGGGCGGAGACGACGCTGGTCGCGACGATGACTCCTCCGGCAGTAGTCGGATCACGCAGACGGACCATCAGAGCCTGGGGCACGGCAGCCGATGCTTCGCCCGCCAGGACGGACATCAGCGTGAGGGTACCGATCGCCGCGCCGCGCTTGGCGAGTGCGTCGCGCAGGCGCTCAAGCCCACGTTGCACGCGTCCATGCACGGTGCTCACCGGCGCACCCACATGCGTCGCCACCTCCGCCAGCGTATGACCCGCCAGCACGTGGAGGTCCACCGCGATCCGCTCTACCACCGGGAGATCCGCCAGCGCGGCATCAAGGTGGTCCTGGATGTCGCACATAGGAGCCTCAACGGTGGTGGGCGGACCGAGCGCCGTGGCCTCGGCCCGCCGACGGCGGGCCAGGTCACGGCGGGCATTGCGGATGACGTTGTCTGCTACCGTCAACAGCCAAGCCGCCAGGGCCGGATTGGCGAGGGCCAGAGCACGCTTGCGTGCCAGCACCAGAAACACCGCCTGCGTGGCGTCCTCGGCATCGATAGCGCCCAAGGCACGTCGACAGCGAGCGAACACCACCGGTGAATAGCGGTTTACGAGTGCATCGTAACCACGCTCATCGCCGTGTTCCCAGGCCCGGGCGAGGGCCTGATCGGATGCCGCATTACTGAGATGGTCCATCTGCGAGGACTCCTACATCACCTTATGTCCGCTGCGGGAAGATTTTCCGAGAGTTCTTTGGGATGCATCGTCCGATCATGGTCGATCGAGGCTCGAACCTGATCAATCGGATCACGGAGATGCGTACGCGCATTCATCTTGTGGACATCCTCGCCTCTCAAGTCCGAAGCTTGGCAGTCCGGCGCGTGATCGTGGGTACGGTACCCAAAAACGCACCCCGTGGGATTCCCCGGGTCCGTTGTTTCGGTCGGACCGACCAGATCTCAAATTCATGTAAGTCTTTGATAAGACATGGCCGTGATGAGGACATCCTGTCGATGATCAGCGCATCCCCATGAGTATTCATGCCACCGACATCGACACCCCTGTCTCAGGTCACCACTTGCCATGCCACCACGCCGCCCGCGCGCAGAGGCACGCAACGGTCCTGTCCAATTTGGAGATCCTCTGGGACGGTCCAAGGCCGTCTTTCCAAAGTGAGGGTGCCGAGATTGCGCGGTAAGCGATAGAAGTCAGGTCCATGGAAGCTGGCAAAAGCCTCAAGCCGGCTCAGGGAACCAGCCTGTTCAAAGGCTTCGGCGTACAGCTCGATCGCCGCATGCGCGGTATAAATGCCGGCACAGCCGCACGCGGCCTCCTTCGCTGAGCGCACGTGGGGAGCGCTGTCAGTGCCGAGAAAGAAGTGAGGGTTCCCACCGGTGGCGGCCGCAACCAGCGCCTTCCGATGCACTTCACGCTTCAGCACCGGCAGACAGTAGTGGTGCGGGCGAAAGCCGCCGTCGAACATCGCATTGCGATTGAGCAACAGATGGTGGGCGGTGATGGTCGCCGCGACGGTGGCAGGTGCCGCGCTGACGAACTCAACCGCCGCATCGGTGGTGATATGTTCCAGGACCATGCGCAGGGCAGGGAATGTCCGCACGAGCGGAGCGAGATGGCGTTCGATGAAGACCACTTCGCGGTCGAAGACATCCACGTCGCGGTCGATGACTTCGCCGTGCATGAGGAGCGGAAGCCCACATTCCTCCATGGCAGCGAACACTGGGTAGCAATCTCTGATATCTCCAATGCCGCCATGAGTGTTGGTCGTTGCGTGTGCCGGGTAATATTTAAGTGCATGCACGAAGCCACTGAGTTGAGCTTTGACGATCTCAGACGGGGAGGTTTCTCTGGTCAGGAAAAGAGTCATCAGCGGGTCGAATGACAGGCCGGGTGGCATGGCGGCGAGGATGCGCTCACGATACGCCCGTGCGTGTTCCGTCGTGGTCACCGGCGGGTCCAGATTGGGCATGACGATGGCCCGCGCGAAGCGACGGGCCGTATCGGGAAGCACCGATGCCAGCACCGCTCCATCGCGGAGATGCAGATGCCAGTCGTCTGGGCGAGTCATGGTTACGCGGGTCATGTTCATATTCTCAGAGAGCACGACCGGGTTCACCGATTCAGCCACTGGGCGATTGCAAAATAGATCGGAATGCCGAAGGCGAGGTTGAACGGGAAGGTGACACCAAGCGAGACGCCGAGCGACAGCGCATGATTGGCATTGGGATTGGCAAACCGCATAGCCGCTGGTGCGGCGATGTAGCTTGCGCTTGCGGCGAGGGTGCCGAGCACGGTCGCGCCACCCAGGCTCAAGCCAGCGACATGTCCCATCAGCACACCCAGGGAACCATGCAGCAACGGCAGCAGGATGCCGAAGGGCAGCAGGAACCGCCAATGGCTGCGCAGATCGCTGAGACGTGCGGCGGCGACCATGCCCAGCTCCAACAGAAACAGGCACAGAACGCCCTTGAACGGTTCGACGAAGAAGGCCTGCACTTCGACCATGCCTTCCTTACCCGCGGCCCAGCCGATGGCCAGACCACCGAGTAGGAGGAGGATACTCTTGCTGGCCAGCACATGGCCGACGGCGCTCCATATTCCACTGGCCGCGACCCCACCCGAGCGCCGCAACAACAACAGCGCGACGACGATGGCCGGAACCTCCATCAGCGCGAGCAGGGCCGGCATGAATCCTTCGGACGGATGACCGACCTTGCCGAGGAATGCCACCGCGGCGAGGAAGGTCACTGCCGAGGTCGAGCCGTAGTGCGCTGCCAACGAGGAACTGTCTTCACGGCTGAAACCACCCGCCCGTCGGGCGATGGCATACGTCCAACACGGAACCGCGGCACCGATCACCAGGGTAGCCACGGCGGCCCAGCCGACTTGCGCCACGTGCGCTTGGTCAAGGGCGGCACCACCTTTCATTCCGATGGCCAGCAACAGGAATATCGCGAGCGTCTGCGATAAGGCCTCAGGGAACGCCAGGTCACTGCGTACGAGTTTCGCCACGACCCCCAGAGCGAAACTCAGGATGACGGGCGACAAGAGGTTGTGCGTCAGAAGATCGAGCGATTCCATGGGCATTTTCTGAAGTGATGACCGCAGCGGACGTGGGAGCGGGCGCTGGCGTGCGGATCAGGGTGGAGTGGTATCGGGCAGGTCGTGCCACTCAGGCATCACATGTAGCCATCGCGTCGTAGCTTTTCGAGACCGCCACGTCCTTCGTGATCCTGCAAGCGCCCGCTGCGTTCCGCGATGTCCTTGAGGGTTCCTGAACCCAGTTCGGCGATGACTTCGCTCACACAGGTTGCGCGACTGGCGATGGGTTCCTGGCACGGCCAGCATCCCAGACTGCGGTAGCGGGATCCTTCGCCGCGATCGAAATAGAGTGAGATGAGGGGGATTGACTCGCGCTCGATATACTCCCACACGTTAAGCTCCGTCCAATCCAGCAGCGGATGGATGCGTACATGGGTGCCTGGAGCGAAATCGGTCTTGAATTGATTCCACATTTCTGGCGGCTGATCACTGACGTCCCATTCGCTGCGCCGGCCGCGCGGGCTGAAGTAACGCTCCTTGGAACGGCTGCCTTCTTCATCAGCGCGTGCCCCCACGATGACCCCGGTCCACGGCGTGCGATCGGGTTCATTGCCCCAGGCGCCGGTAGCGAGATCCAACCGGTAGCGTGGACCACTGCCATCGAGCGTCTGCTTCAGCGCCTCAGTGCGCAGGATCCCACAACATTGCTGACGCGCAAAGCGCCTGGGGTCGCCGTCAGGATGATCTTCGTGCGTATGGACGTAGGTGCGGCGCTCGGCGAGCGCCACGTCATGACGCCCAACGATCATGGTCAGATTCAACTCGCGTGCGAGTTGGTCACGGTAGGTGAGCGCCTCAGGAATTTCGAAGCCGGTGTCGATATGCACCAAGGGAAACGGCACGTGTCCGAAGAAAGCCTTTCGTGCCAGCCACAACAGGACCGTCGAATCCTTGCCCATCGACCACAACATGCAGAGCTCCGGGAAATGCCGATATGATTCGCGCATGATGTACATGCTCTGCTGCTCCAAAGCGTCGACGCGGTCCATCAGACGACTCCTGTTTTATGCCGTTCACCCGACGCCCACAGGCCTTGCTGCGCGGCGTCTTTCATGGCTCACATGCTGTGAAACCAGCCTCGTCCCTCCATGACGACTTGCCGATCAATCATTCGCTTCAAACGAACGATCCTGGTGTCTTCACAGAACACCCTTCGCCTGCAACAACGCCGTCACCTTCGCCACCACCTCGGCGTCGCCTTCGCTGCCGCGGATGCGCAGGTCGCAGGGCTGGGTCGAGTTGCCGCTGGGGTCGATGTCGACCACCAGCGAGGGGATGTCACCGATCAGCGCCTGCACCGCGCTGTGGTCGGCGAGGCCGATGGCGTTGGTGGTCGAGACCAGGATCACGCCGCTGGTCAGCAGCAGGTAGGCGACCTCGCCGAAACGGCGCACCAGTTCCGCCTGCGTGGCGTCGGCGGTGAGGTCATGGTCGACGCCCATCAGTACGTTGGTGCCGTCGATGAAGTAGGGGTGACGGCCCTGGTCGAACAGCGCCTTCTCCAATGACCGCGCGTAGCGCTGTTTGCCGACGCCGGCCTTGCCGACGAACATCACCATCGCCGGGCGGTGGCCGAAGCGCTTCGCGCGCTCCTCGGTGCCGATGCTGCCGTGGATCCACGAGAAGTCGCGCAGGCGGGCCTCGCTGCGCAGATCGTCCTGATCGTCCGGCACCGCGGCGGTGATGATGCCGCCGCCGGCGACGTCATAGCCGTCGACGATGACGAAGCGGCCGGTGGTCTCGATCTCGGAGGTCAGGTCGAAGGCCACCGGCTGGCGGGTCTCGAGGATGACATCTGCGACGTCGTGGCGGCCGATCTCCTGCTTGATCAGTTCGCCATTGAGTTCGCTCGCATCGAGCACCTTCAGTAGCTTGTGGATGCGCACCGGCTGGGCGGTGGTGTGGAGCTTGATCTTGTAGTCGCGGCCCTGCTGCATGGCCTTGCGGCCGAGCCAGATGATGTTGGCGCGGAAACGCGTGCCGACGAGCGGCGCGTGCTGCTTGTGGCTCATGACCTCGCCGCGGGTGATGTAGATCTCCTGCGACAAGGTCACGCCGGTCGACCAGCCGGCGCCGATGTCGGTGCGCGGGTTGGTGTTGAAGCCTTCGATCGACTTGATCATCACGGTCTTGTTCGACGGGCTGAACACCACCTCGTCGCCGACCTTGAGCGCGCCGGTGTCGATGCGTCCGGAGACGATGCGGCGTTCATCGCCATGGCTGGTGAACTTGTAGATCGCCTGCACCGGCATGCGCAGCGGCTGGTTGACCTTGGGCGGCTGCTTGGCGAAGAGGTCGAGCAGTTCGAGCATCGTCGGCGCGCGGTACCACGCCATCGCCTGCGACCGGGTGGTGAGGTTCTCACCGGTCAAAGCCGCGATCGGCACGAATTGGGTCGGGCTGACCGCGCCGATGCCGGTGAGGAACTCGCGGTATTCCTTCTCGATGCCGTCGAAGACTTCCTGGCTGTAACCGACCAGGTCCATCTTGTTGACGCACACCACCACCTGCTTGATGCCGAGCATGCCTAAGATGTAGCCATGGCGGCGCGAGTTCTCGCGCACGCCTTCCTTGGCATCGATCATCAGCACGGCGGCTTCGGCACGCGCGGCGCCAGAGATCATGTTCTTGAGGAACTCGATATGCCCAGGGGCGTCGATGATGATGTAGTCGCGTTTCGCGGTCTTGAAGAAGCAGCGCGCGGTGTCGATGGTGATGCCCTGATCCTGCTCGTCCTCCAGGGCGTCGAGCAGGAAGGCGTATTCGAAGGGCTTGCCGGTGCGCTCGCACTCGCGCTTCACCTTGTCCAATTTGCCCTGAGGCAGCGAATTGGTGTCCGCCAACAAACGCCCGACCAGGGTCGACTTGCCGTGATCGACGTGGCCGACGATGACGATGTTCATCTGCTCACGTGATTCGACGCTGATGTCTGCGGATGAGGAGGTCTGGGTGGTCATGGGCTTTGCCGTGCGATTGAAGGAGTGCGAAGTGTGAGTGCGAGGTGTGAAGTGCGAGGTGGTTTCGAGGTCGAACAGCGCACCTTGCGCTTCGCACTTCGCACCGCTGTCGGTATCACGTCACATGGACCCGTCGTGCCGCAGATCCTCCAGGTCGATCCTGAATCATTGAGCGCTGGTAGCTGGGGCGTCTTTCATGCCTGGTCATGCTGCGAGCGCAGTCCTGTCCAACCATGACGACTTGCCGATCGATCATTCGCTTGGAGCGAACGATCCCTCGTTGCAGAGGAATGGGCTCAGCGGCCGCGACGCGCACGGGCAGCGGCGATGATCGCCACGACCGCCGGATGCGTCACACGACGTTCCTGCGAGATGGCATAGAAGCGCACGCGGATCGCATCGAGGCGACCGATCGATACCAAGCGATAACGCGCGACCACCTCGTCTTCCATGATGCTCGGCACCGGACAGATGCCGGCCCCGCTTTCGGCGAAGACTTTGAGCAGCGCGTTATCGACGAATTCTCCGGCCACCAAGGGCTTGATGCCCTGATGCGCGAACCATTGGTCGAGTTCATGACGCATCTGCGAGCCATCAGCAGGCAACAGCAGCGGTGCCCGTCCCAGACATTTGGGAAACGTGCGACGCAGAGCTGGTGCCAGATCCGCGGTTGCCAGAAAGCTGATCGCTGATTCGGCAAGCAGATGATGATGGGCGTGACGGCTTCCAGTGGGCGTTGGATGATCGATCAAGACCAGATCGTAGGCATGTACCGCCAGATCAGCGAGCAGACGTTCCGCCTTGTCCTCCCCGCAACTCAATCGAACCGGATGCGACAAGCTGAGGGCTGGTAACAGCGCCTGGTGTGCGACGAGCTTCGGCACCACGTCAGCGATGCCGACCCGCAGGAGGACGTCCCCGCCAGCGGCTTGACCGTCCAATGCCGTCCGCAGATCGCCACCGAGCGCGACCACCTCGTCCGCATATCGCAACGCCATGCGGCCGGCGGGGGTCATCACCACCTGGCGACCCTTGCGCTCGAACAGGTCGTGACCGAGTGCGCGCTCCAACTCGCGCACCTGACTGCTGATGGTCGATTGGGTGACATGCAGCTTCCGGGCTGCTGCCGAAACCCCTCCGGCATGTGCGACGTGACGGAAGTACAGCAAGTGGTGGAAACTGAAATCGCGCATGTCTGGGCAGTGTGCTGGGTCCAGCAGGCCCGTCGATCAGGAATACTCCGCACTGCGGCCTAGGATAGGAAGCCTGTCCACCCAGCCGAGGACAGGAGCCTCACCGCGCTTCATCGGTCGGGAACCACTCGAGCGTGGCAGAACCCCCGCTTTGCGCGCGGCATGATCAGTGATCTTGGCGGCGCGAGGCGATCCGACGCAGGCGATGAGCCAGACGGGAGATGATCACGGTGATGCCTTGCTCAGGAGAGTGGGCGGTGCCCTCGACCAGGATGTCACCTCCGGTCACCAAGCGGAGGCGCGCGAGGCAGGCAATACCGTTGCCACCCCGCGGACCATTGACGTCGCTGATGCGGATGTCGAGATCACGCACCGCTGCATCAAACCGGGCAAAGGCGAAAGCGGCCCGACGCTGCGCATATTCCACCAGTATTGGCGTCCGATCGAGGTGACGGGTGATGAGATGTATGTCCATGGGTGATTCCTTGTGCCCTCCTCTTAGGTCCGCGATTCAGGATCCCGAATCGAAAGCCCCGACATGAACTATAGGTTTTTGCGATGTGTTCAGGGGGGCTTGATTCCAGCCGCGCGACCGATCTCAGGTGTTCAGGTCCGCTAGCGTCGAGATTCACGATCGTCAGGTGCGCCAGATCGTTGGCGGTCTGGTGCAGCGTTTACTTCAACGAGGTACGGCAGCGATTCTCGCCAGAGCGATCCATCGGCTGGAGCGATGAATGGTGACGGCGAACCGATGCGTGCGCTGAGCGCGATAGCGCATAACCGCACGCCTGGAGACAGGCCATGATCACGCCCTATTCTTCGTCTCTCGCCCACATCGAGCTGCCGCGCGTGCGCAGGGTGGATCCCGCCCTATCCGCGGATGACAGCCGGTTTTCACTGCCGCATGATCCGGGTGATGTCGCCCTCTCCTCACCACCACGCAGTGATCGCGTCGAGATCAGCGACGAAGCCCGTCGCCTGCTGGATGAGGAGATGAGCGTGCACACCAGATGAGCACCGAAGTGGTCAGAGGTGTGACCGTACGGTCCGTCATTCCGTTTCGGAAGCCCCGGATCATGCCGGGCTCAGCCCTCACCTGCGCTCGAATATCCGCCGCCCCGCCTTGGTCAGCGCCGCGATCGCCGGGTTGGAGATACGCCGTTCCGCCGTCACCGCATAGAAACGTTCGCGCACAGCGTCCGTGCGCCCGATTTCCTCCACCGCATATTGGTCGGCGATGGAATCCGCAATGGCTGCCGGTGCCGCGAAGACTCCGACACCGGCTTGACCGAAGGCCTTGAGCAAAGCGCTGTCCTGAAACTCGCCGGCGATGCGCGGTGTGACGCCCTGTTCGGCGAGCCAGCGGGTGATCTGTAGGCGGCTGGCGGCGCTCTCATGTGGCAACAGGAGTGGCACGGAGCCGAGTGAAGCCGGGAAATCACGGCGTAATCCTGCCGGCTTGAATGATTTGGCGGCAAAGAAGGCCATTCCGGTGTCACCAAGCAGATGGCTGTACGCACGTACGCCGAGTCCGGGCGGAAGCGGCTCGTCGCTGAGTACCACATCGAGACCGTGGATGGCCAGTTCACCAAAGAGCCGCGTCGGCGTGTCCTCACTGCAGATCAAGCGTACGCCGCCCGGAATCGCCAAGGCCGGTTCCAGGAGACGGTATGCGACCAGCTTCGGAACCTGATCACTGATGCCGACGCTCAAGCGTTGACCAGTCGCCTCGGCGCCGCCGTCGATGGTTGCGGCGAGATCACGTCCCAGGGCAAAGATGCCATCAGCGTGGCGGGCCACCACATCACCGAGCGCCGTCAGGTGGAGATGCCGTCCGCGACGTACGAACAACGGTCCCCCGAGCGTCTGCTCCAGGGCGCGCAATTGACCGCTGATCGTTGGCTGTGAAACGTGAAGCCGTGTACATGCGTGGCTGATCGAACCTTCGCGCGCAACGACCCAGAAATATCGCAGGTGGTGATAATTGAGCTGGTCAGGGTCGAGACGGGGGCGATCCATAGGGTGTTCCGATGGATCACTGTGCGGGTCCCGATGCACCAGCGCAAGCGCGCCACTTAGGGTGCTGCACATCAAAGGAGGATTTCATGACCATCAGCGCTTCGCTTACCTTCCTCGGCGACCCATCCCAATGGAGTGAGGACGTCATCTGGTTGACCGAGAACCGCGCCAGTGACGCGCTCAACCCTCTGCCCTTACGCCTGCGGTGGATGCATGTCTATCTGGAGAGGGCGCCAGGTGGCGTGCTCGCACGCATCCATCTCGACATCGCCGGCAGTCGTCTCTTCAGCGTGTGCGCTCTCAGGACCTCTCCGCAGGCAGCCGTGTGCGCAGCGTTCGACCAGCTCAAACAGGAGATCCAGCAAAAAGAGCTGATTCCCCACTAAGAGCTGGTTTCATAACCCATCCCGTAGCGAGCCCGAGCCACCGTCGAGCGAGGCAAGGAAGACGGGCCGTTTCGAGCGGAGGCATGGCCGCAGGCCATGTTGAGCACCAAATGGCTCGTCTGA
>JANPIY010000876.1:0-4350 GCA_031425255.1 Planctomycetota bacterium | reverse complement strand
TGTGCACGAAAACTGCTCGTCAGGCTCAACTCCATCCTGACGCAGGCAGCCAAACCGACCGCTCCGGAGGCGGCTATGGCCTAAAAATCACTTGATCGCAATACAGTCACTCTGCGGTTGGATCATCGGTCTCAGGCGCGGTCGTCGCCCGAGGACCTCTGCGGTCCGATCAACGGCGACGGGCTATTTCGTTGCCCCGATGACGCCTTGCGCGATGCGCGGACCGGCGTTGCCCGCGGGCTGCGAGGTGAGGTCGTCTTCCTTGGCGTGGATGATGACGCTGCGGCCGATGACCGGCTGCGCACCGCAACACAGGCTGAGACCCTTGGCGGTCAGCTCGTAGTGCGCGTTGCCGGCGGCGTCGGCGGTGAGGTTGCCCAGGTCGCCGGCGTGATGGTGTTCGGCCTCGGGTCCGCCGTGGGGATGACCACCCGGGTTGTAGTGCCCACCCGCGGCCGCGCCGTCCTCGGCGCTGATGTCGCCGAACTCGTGGATGTGGAAGGCGTGTTTCGCCCCTGGGGTCAGGCCGCTGATGTCGGCGACGATCTGCACGCCGCCGGCGACGGGGGTGAAACGGATCTTGCCGGCGGTGGTGTTGCCCTTGGTCGGCTGCATCACGGCGACCAGGGCGGCCGGCACGGGACAGGCGGCGGGCTTGGCGCCATGGTCGTGGGCGCCCTTGGCGTCGGCAGCACTCGAGCAGCAGCGCTCCCCGTTACAGCCGGCGAGGGCGAACAACGAGGCGGTGATCAGGCTGGCGAAAAGCGTGGTGCGCATGGGGGGTTCCTTGAGGAGCAGTGGGATGAAAGGAGTGGATGAATGGAGCAGAGGAAGGAGCGGATGAAAGGAGCAGAGGAGAGTACGCCTGGACGAGCGGAGTGGGACGACGCCGGCTGGTGGAGCTGTCATGGTGGGTGCGGTTCAGATCTCCCGCGTGGCACCCTCGCCGAGGTAGGTGAGGCGGTAGAGATCGGGACGGCGGTCGGCCCAGGTGCGCACGCTGCCGCCAGCCCGGGTGCGGCGCACCAGCGCGAGATCGAGATCCTGGACGATCATACATTCGACGCCGACGGCCGCCTCGACGGCGATGCCATCGCGGGCGAAGGGCAGGTCGCTGGGGGTGAGCACACACGACTGGGCGTAGTGCTGGTCACAGCCCGGCACGCCGGCGAGATGGCCGACCGCGCCGGCGAGCACGCAGTAGGTGTTGTCCTCGATGCAGCGCGCCTGCGCGCAGGCGCGCACGCGCACGTAGCCGGAGCGCAGGTCGGTGTTGAAGGGTACGAAGATGACGTCGGCGCCCTTGGCGGTGGCGATGCGCGCCAGCTCGGGGAATTCGATGTCGTAGCAGATCAGGATGGCGATGTGACCCTTGGTGGTGGCGAAGACCTCGACGCGGTCACCACCTGCGACCTGCCAATGCTCGAGCTCGCTCGGGGTGATGTGCAGCTTGGCCTGCGTCGCCACCGTCCCATCGCGGCGGACGAGATGCGCGACGTTGCGCAGGTGTCCGTCCTGCACCGTCAGATGGGAGCCGAGGATGACGTCGATCTGATGCCGGCTCGCCATCTCACGGAAGGCCTGCAGCAGAGCGGGAGTCCCCTGCGCCAGGCGCTCGGCAATGGTCGTCCCAGGGAGACGCGGCAGCAGCGGCATGGTGAACAGTTCGGGAAATAGCAGGACGTCGACCGCGTTGCCCGCCGCCATGGCGATGAAGTAGTCGCAACGGAACATGAACTCGGCCACGGTCGCCACCGGACGCATATCGAATTGGACCGCCGCCACCCGCATGGTTCCGCTGATGGCTGCGCTCATGGCGGCGCAGCGTTCCGCGCCAGGGCAGTTGGTCAATGCGAACACCCGGACCTTCAACCGGTCCTGCGTCCGGACTCACCCGGGTGGAAGAGGGCTAGCACTCGGCAGTTTTCCGTAGGCCGAGATCACCGCCTGCGCCGAGGGCCAGCCGTTCCAGTCGCCGACGGTGGCGCCGAGGTCGCTCCACGGGCGCGTGCGGCCGGGCTCGGTCAGGCCGAAGATACCGAGCACCGGCACGCCCACCGCCGCCGCCAAGTGCATCGGGCCGGAGTCGTTGGCCACCACCCGCGTCGCGCGGCTGAGCACCGCGGCGTAGGCGCCCAGGCCCAGGCCGGGCAACAACGTCGCCCCAGGCAGCGCCGCGGCGGTGGCGGCGTCCTCACCAGGCCCAGGGCACGCGACCACGCGCACACCCTGTTCGATGAGACCGCGCGAAAGCAGCGGGAATGATGGCCACTGCTTGGAACGGCCGGCGATGGTGCCGACCGCCAGCGGGCACAACACGACGTAGGGAGTGGTGACGCCGGCCGTGCTCAGCGCCGCGTCGGCGGCCTGACGATGCGCGGCGGTCAACGGCAGGGGCGTGTGCGGAATCGCCGGTGGCGCGCTGAGTCCGTGCCGCGCGAGCAGCGCGACCGCGAGACGCCAGAAGGAATCGACTTCGTGGATGCGGTCGACGCGCGGCAGACCCTCGGCCAGGAAGGGACTGCGCCATTCCTTGCGATACCCCACCGCGCGCACGCCCCCCCACCACATCTGCAGGGCGCTGCCGAAGGAGTTGGTGAACAGCAGTCCTTCCCGGCAGCCGGTGGCGCGCCACGCCGCCGCGGCGGCGCCCACACCCTTCGGCAGTTTCCCGACGGTGATCGGCAAACCGGCGAGCAGGTCGACCGCCCAGCCCTTGCCGAGCGCATGGATGGTGAAGCCGTTCTCGATCAGCAGCGCCAGCGCCGGCAGGGTCATGCAGACATCGCCGACCCAGTTGGGCAGACGGACGGCGAGGGCTTTCAGCGGTGTCGTAGGTTCAGTCATGCTGATCGCACAGGGGCGAGGTGCGAGGGTAATAGGCTTTGCGGAAATCCGTGGGTTCGTTCCGCCGGAAAATCCCATGAAGACCGGTCAAACCGCAGAGGGCGCAGAGGGCGCAGAGTCGGGATTCCCAGCTTTGCGCCCCCTGCAGTTTGAACAACCGTCACGCTCTCACCGGGCCTCCCGCGCAACCCGCAGAAGCCATGGTGTCGGGATTCCCTGCTCTGCGCCCTCTGCGTCCTCTGCGGTTTGAACCGCTTTCCCGCTAAAGCTTCGCGCGTCTTCATGGGCGCAGGATGCCCGCGAGTTCCGCCAGTGGAATGCCTCCGGCGCAGCGCAACCAGCGCGCCCCGGTCGCCTGGCACATGCCGCCATCCTCGCGTTCGCTGTCGCCCAGGTGCAGGACCTGGTCTGGCGTCACCGCCAGCCGACGGCAGGCGGTCAGTAACGGTGCGGGATGCGGCTTGGCGCAGCCCACCTCGGCGCTGATGACCATCGCCTGGAACGGGCCCAGGCCGAGCGCCTCTAGCACGCCGGGCAGGCGGCCATCGAAGTTCGAGACCACCGCCAGCGGCAGTTGGCAGGAGGCGATCAGGGCCAGGGCTTCGTGCGCTCCCGGCAGCACCTGCCAGCGCTCGGCGGTGGCAAAGGTGTCGAACAGCGCGCCGGCCAGACCGGGCGGCAGCGGCTCGGCGAAGGTGGCGGCGATCACCGCGTGCCAGAAACGCCGCGCGTCCGCTTCGTCCGCGCCATATGGCACGCCCCAGCGTTCCTGCATGGCCTTGAACGCGGGCAGGAAGGCGGCTTCGAGCACGGCGGCATCACGGCTGAGACCATGGGCGCTGGCGACCTCGGCATAGACCGTGCCCACCGGCTGGCTGGGCGCGATGAGGGTTCCCGCCGCATCGACCGTGACGGCGCGGATCACGGCATCGCGTCGCTGAGCAGGAAATCGTGCGGCCAGCCGCTCGGCTGCCCGTGCAGGCGCAGCACGGTCGCGATCTGCGCCCAGTGACGGACGTGGTGGGTGCAGGCATGCGTGACGATCTTGCGCGCGCTCGCCGTCTGCTCGCCCGCGCTCAGGGTCATGAAGGTGTGCACGTGGTCGAGGTCGGCGGCGCTGGCGGTCGCCAACCACCCCGCCAGCAGGGCGTGGGCGCGTTCGCCCAGGGCGAACAAACCATCGACATCGGCGACATCGATGCTTTCGAATGGCGACACCGGCAGGCCGACCAGGCGCTGGGCGTAGCGCAGGTCGACGGCAAAGATGTGGCGGATCGAGGTCCGCATGCTGGCGGTCGTGCCGGCCCCCATCGACAGGTCGAGCGCCGCCGGATGACTGGCGAACCAGGCGTGCCAGCGCCGGCTTTCAGCGCGATTCCATGCGAGCAGGGCCGCCAGGACGGGTTCGCTCATGGTCTCGCTCATGGTCACAAGCCCAGGACGTGTTCCATGGTGTAGCGGCCGGGTTTCTGCCGTCCGATGAAGGCCGCCGCGCGCAGGGCG
>JANPIY010000875.1:0-5105 GCA_031425255.1 Planctomycetota bacterium | reverse complement strand
TATTTGTTGTTATCTTCAGATCTGCCCGTCAGACCCACGCCGGTGGCCGTTCCTATCAACCCCTGGCCCCAACGGACAAGCCGTTGGCGCACGTCCTGGGCGCCTGGCTGCAACGCCGGCGGCGGCGCTGATGTTCGCTGCTCTCGCACCCGCCGCCCTGGGCCTGGGTATCCTCGCCGGCGTGCCGCTTGCGATCCACCTGCTGACCAGGAAACGCGCCGGGCTGCGGCGGTTCCCCGCCGCCATGCTGCTGGCGCGCATCGAGGTCGGCCGCTCATCGCGCCGCCGCCTGCGTGAACACGCCATCCTCGCGCTGCGCACCCTGGCGATCGTCGCCGCTGTCCTGGCCGCGGCGGGCCTGACCTGGCGTGGCAGCCTGCTGGGGGCGGGGACACCGGCGGTGATCATCCTCGACGCCTCGGCCTCGATGCGCCAGCTCACCAGCGCGGGCGGCACCTCCTTCGACCGCGCACGCGCCGCCGCCGGGCAGCTCGCCGAACGCCTGCGCGGACGCGAGGTCATGCTGGTGATCGCCAGCCAGCCACCGCTGGTGTTGGGCGAGGCCGGCCATGGTGCGCCCGCCGGGGTCATCGCCAGCGCCCTGGCCGAGGCCGTTCCTGGTTTCGGCGACGGCGATCCAGCGGGTGCGCTGAGCCGGGCCGTGGCGTTGCTGCCGCAGGGGGGCGAGTGTTTCCTGGTCAGCGATCTGGCGCGCGGCAGCCTCGCCGGCATCGATCCGGCGGCGTTGCCGGCGGGCGTGCAGTTGCAGCTGGTCGATGCCGGCGGCGGCGGCGGTAACCTCGCGGTGGTCGGCCTGGCCTGCGAACCCGGCGTCGCCCTCGCCGGCCGGCCGCTGACGGTGGTGGCGCGGGTGGCCAACCACAGCGCCACCAGCGCGCGCGTCGGCGTCACGCTGCGCATCGGTGCGCAGGTGCGCCTCGAGCGCATCGAGCTGCCGGCCGGTGCCAGCGCCGCGGTCAGCGCCACAGTGACCATCGAGGCGGTGGGCGCGGTGGCGGTCGAGGCCGAGTTGGTGGCAGACCTGCCCGATGCGTTCCCCGCCGATGACCGCCGGGTCGGCCGCCTGCACGTCATGCCCGGTCTGCCGGTGGTGTTCGCCAGCGATGGCGATCGTGACGATCCCGCCGGCGTGGTGCGGCCGCTCAGCGCGGCCTTGGGCGCCGCCGGGCTCAAGGCCCGACACAGCGACCGCGCCGGCATCGCCGCCGAGGCGATCGGGACCAGCGGTCCGGCCCTGCTGATCACCGCCGGCTTGGCGGAGGGCGCCGAACTCGGCCCACGCCTCAAGGCCCATCTCGACGCCGGCGGGGCCTGGCTGCAGGTGGTCAGCAGTCCAGCCGACGCCGCGCTCGCCATCGCGGGGGTCGAACCGCCGGTGCGCCTCGGCGCGCGCGTCGATGTCAGCGACCAGGAACGTGGCCAGATGACGGTGGGACAGGCGCGGCTCGATCATGCCCTGTTGGCGCCGTTCGAAGGTCGCGAAGGGCTGCTGACCAGCGTCGCCGCCTGGCGTTTCCGCCTGACTCCGCAGGCGCCGGCCGCCGATGCGGTGGCGCTGTGGGCTTACGGCGATGGCACCGTCGCGCTGGCGGAGCGTCCGGCCGGCGCCGGGCGTTGGCTGCTGCTCAACTGCTCGCCGGCCGCCGCCGACGGCAACCTGGGACGTGGCGAGGTGCTGCCGCTGCTGATCGCGCGCCTGCCCAGCGTGTTGCTGCCGGCCCGCGACGACCACCTCGCGGTCCCCGCGGGCGGCGTGGTCACGGTTGCCGCCGCGGTCGAAGGCCCGGACGGCCAGGGCGTGCCGCAACACGACGGCCGCGTGCGCCTGCAGCAGCCCGGGCTCTACCGGCTCGCGGGTGGTGATCTGCTCGCGGCGGCGGTGCCGGCCCTGGAGAGCGATCTGACCCAGGTCGACCCCGCGGTGCTCGGCTTGCGCAGCCAGGATGCGGCAAGCGCGCTGGCCGCCGCCGCGACCACGCCGCTGTGGTCGTGGCTGCTGGCGCTGGTGGCGCTCGCCCTGACCGCCGAGCTGGTGATCGCCGGTGGTCTTCCCAGGGTCGCCGGAGTGCGGCCATGAGCATCGACCCGCTCCTGCCTGGCTGGGTCGTCCTGCTGCTGGCGCTGGCCGCCGGCGCCGCCGCCTGGTCGGCCTATCGCCGGCCGTCGTGGCCGGCGGCTCTCCGCCTGCTCAGCGTGCTGGTGTTGACGGCGATGCTGGCCAATCCCATCCGCAGCGAGCCGGCGGGCAGGAACGAACCGCCGCTGCTCGCGCTGGTGCTCGACCGTTCCGCCAGCATGGCGACCGCTGACGCCACCGGCGGCGCGACCCGGCTGGCGGCCGGGCGGCAGGCTTTGGAGGCGATGACGGCGGCGGTGGCGGGGCGCTACCGCGTGCAGGCCTTCACCATCGCCGAGACCCTGACCCCAGGGCTGGCGGGCGAGGCGGCGGGCGGCACCGCCTACGACGAGCTCGCGCGCCTGGTCGAGGCGGCGCCTGCGGCGGTGGTATTCGCCAGCGATGGCGGCGATCGCGGCACGCTGGCGCCCGAGCCGGCGCTGGTCGCCGCGCACATCCCGGTATTCGCCCTGGCGGTGGGTTCGGCCACGCCGGCGCTGAACGTCGCCGTGCGGCTCGAAGCGATCAGCCCGACGGTGTTCCCTGGGCAGGAGCTGACGCTCGACGCGGTGATCACCGCCAGCGGCGTCGCCAGCGCGAGCGGCGCCGCCAATGCCGTCGCCAGCGAAGTCATCCTCAGCACCGGCGACGGGGTCGAGCTGGCGCGCCGCACCGTGACGCTGGCCGCCGAACGCCGCGAGACCTTCACCGTCGCCGCCGGCGAGGCTCCAGGAGAACGGCTGTGGCAGGTGCGGGTGCAGCCGCTGACCGGTGAAGCCACCGTCGCCGACAACGAGGCGCTGACGGTGGTGCAGGTGGTCGATCGAGCGCTGCGCATCGCGGTGGTCGAGGGCCAACCGTATTGGGACACCAGTTTCGCGGTGCGGGCGTGGCGGCGCGATCGCCAACTCGCGGTCGGCACGCTCTACGGCGTCGGCCAGCGGCGCTGGAAGAGCGGCGACGCGGTGGTCGATCCGCCAACCGCGGAGAAGCTCAAGCAGGTCGACGTGGTGGTGGTCGGCAGCCACAGCGAACGCCTGCTCGACGCCGCCGGGGTGGCGGCGATCAGCGCCTTCGTCAACGACGGCGGCGGCCTGCTCTTTCTCGGGGTCGCCGACGCGGGCGGCGACGCGCCGCTCGCCGCGCTCGTTCCGGTGGTGCGGCGGGCGGGCCGCGCGCCGGCAGTGGTGCCGGCGCTGACCGACGGCGGACGTGCGCTGGCCCTGCTGCCGGTCGGCGGTAGCCCGCTCGCCAGCGTCGCCAGCGGGCTGGTGGCCGGACTGCGTCCCCGCAGCGAGGTGCTGCTGGGCGTGGCTGAACAACCGCTGGTGGTGCGCCGACGCCACGGCGCCGGGCGCGTCGCCGCGGTCAACGCCGAAGGGCTGTGGCGCTGGTCGCTGAATGCCGAGGGCGATGGCGAGGTCGCCGCGCGTTTCTGGCGCCAACTGATCAAGTCCCTCGCCCACGAGGCGCAGGAGGGGATCCAGGCCGACCGTCCGCGTTACCGCGTCGGCCAGGAAGCGGTGATCACCGCCGCCAGCGCCGAAGCCCTCACCGTGACCACTCCGGATGGGCGTCAGAGCGTGCTGCCGCGCAACGATGGTGGAAGCAGGCTGGTGCTGCCGACGCCCGGTCGCTGGCTGGTCACGCACGGCACCCGCCGCTTGACGCTGCCGGTCGAGGCCGACGTGCGCGAGGTCACCGATCTGCCGCGCCGCGACGAACGCCTCGCTCGCCTGGCCGGTGCCACCGGCGGCGAGGTGGTCGAGGTCGCCGCGGCGGTCGCGCTCGCCGAGCGCCTGGGTCGGCGCGCCGATCTGCGGGTGGTGGCGCCGCGCCGACATCCCCTCATCACCACGCCGTGGTGGCTGTTGCTGTTCGTCGGCCTGTTGGCGGGCGAGTGGTGGCTGCGCCGCCGCCGTCACGGAGCGATCTGACCATGACGATTCCCACTCCGGCCCAGGCGCTCCTCGCGCGGACCCGTTCCACCATCGCACGGCGGCGGATGGCCGCCGCGCTCGCCGGTCTCGGCTTCCTGCTGGCGCTGGCGGCTGTGTTGCCGCTGGTGACCGATGCCATGACCGCGCTGCCGGAAGCGGTCCGCCGCTTCGCCATCCCGCTATGGCTGCTGGGCACCTTGCTGGGCCTGAGCGCGCTGATCATGATGGCACGGCGGTGGGTGCCGCCCGCGTCCGAGGCGGCGCGCCTCGCCGAGGACGCGGGCGAGGACCACTCGCGGGTGCTGTCGACCGCCCTGGCCCTGGAGGCCATGCCCGGCGTCCTCGCCGCCGCTGGCGCGCGCCGCCTCGGCGAACGGCTGGAGCCGGAGCGGGTGCTGCGCGCGCTGCCGCGCAGCCGCGCCGGACGGTGGCTGGGCGGCGTGCTGGCCGTGGCCGCGTTCGCCGGCGTGCTCCATCTGCTGATCCCGAGCTTCTTTCCCATCGTGGTGCCACGTTTCACCGACCCGCGGGGCGACCATCCGCCGTTCAGCCTGAGCACGGTGGCGTGGGTGCAGACGCCACTGCGCGTGCGCTCGGGCGACGCCGCGCGTTTCGAGGCCACCATCGCCGGCCCCGCCGCTGCGCAGGGCCTGGAGCTGCGCGCACGTCCGCCGGGCGGCGGGCCGGAGCAGGCGTTGACCATGTTTCAGATCGGACCCGGCCACTTCGCCGGCGAACTGGCGGGCGTCAGCACGCCACTCGAGGTATGGGCGGTGGGCGGCGGGACCCGCACGCGTTACCACCAGCTGGGCGTCGACCTGGTGCCGGTCCTCAACCGCCTGGATGTCGCGCTGCACTCGCCGCGTTATGCGCGTCTCGACGATGAGTCCAGGCGTCTGCGCGCGGGTGAACTGGCCGACCTCGCCGCCCTGCCGGGCAGCAGCCTGGTGCTGACCCCGGCGGCCAACCGGCCGCTGGCGGCGCTGCTGGTGGCGCGCGATGGCGGGCCGGCCGAGCGGCTGCCGCTG
>JANPIY010000874.1:0-1832 GCA_031425255.1 Planctomycetota bacterium | reverse complement strand
CGCCGGCTGCGCCTGGGCGCACCTGGGCCGTCGGCAGGGTCTCTTCGGAACCGGTGCGGCGCCGCAGCAGGTTCTCCAGCACCTGACGCATCAGCCTGGGCGTGGGATACCGTTCTCCCGGATCCTTGGCCATGGCGCGGGTGATCACCGCCACCACGCCATCGGACAATCCTGGATGATCCTGACGGGGATCCGGCACCGGTTCGGTCAGCATCTTGGCGACCATCGCCCAGATGGTGTCGGCCTTGTACGGCGCTGAGCCCGTGACCAGGCAATAGAAGGTGGCGCCGAGAGAGAAGATGTCCGAGCGGATGTCGAGCGTCTTCACTCCCTGCGCCTGTTCCGGCGACATGTAGGCCGGCGTGCCGATGGTGGCCCCGGTCATGGTCATCTCGCCGCCAGCGTCGACCGAGCGCGCCAGGCCGAAGTCTGCGAGCTTGGCCGAGCCGTCGCTCGTCAGCAGGATGTTCTCCGGCTTGATGTCGCGGTGCACCAGGCCGGCCTCGTGGATGGCCTGGAGTCCGGCGCAGCAATCGGCGATCAGCTCGGTGGCGCGCTTTTCGCCCAGGATGCCGCCGCTGGCATGCAGCAGATCCTTGGCGCTGCCGCCGGTCACCAGCTCCTGGACCAGATAGAGGCGATCCTGATCGCGGCCGACGTCGATGATCGCCACCACGTTGGCATGGCTGACGGCTGCGGCGGTCCGCGCCTCGCGCAGGAAGCGTTCGCTGGCCTCGACATCGCCCTGGGTGCTGGCGAGCAGGACCTTGACCGCGACCTGGCGGCCCAGGGACACCTGCTCGGCGCGGTAGACCGTGCCCATGCCGCCCGCACCGAGTTTGGCGATGATGCGGCAACCGCCGATGACATCGCCGGGATTCAGCATGGAGCGGTGCGTCGGGGAGAGGCGTGCGCGGGCGGGGACGGGCTCAACGGGCTTGTCCCGTACCGCGGCACACCCATTTGTAGGTGCACAGTTCGCGGATCCCCATCGGGCCGCGGGCATGCACGCGGTTGGTGCTGATGCCGACCTCGGCGCCGAAGCCGAACTGGCCGCCATCGGTGAAACGGGTCGAGGCGTTGTGATAGACGCAGGCGCTGTCGACCTGCGCCAGGTAGCGCTCGGCGGCCGCGGTGTCGCGGGTGATGATGCTGTCGCTGTGGTGGCTGCCGTGGTCCCCGGTGAAGCTGATCGCCTCGTCGAGGCCGCTCACCACCTTGACCGCCAGGATCAGGGCGAGGTATTCCGTCGACCAGTCGGCCGGCGTCGCGACCTTGGCGCCGGGCATGAGCGGCTTGGCTTCCGCATCGGCGCGCACCTCGACCTTGGCGCCCGCGAGCGTGCTCGCCAGGCGCGGCAGGAACTGCGCGGCGATGGCGCGGTCGACCAGGACGTTCTCGATCGCATTGCAGACCCCCGGGCGTTGGACCTTGGCATTGATGATCAGCGTCAGCGCCAGCTCCTGATCGGCATGGGCGTGTACGTAGATGCTGCACACGCCCTTGTCGTGTTTGATCACCGGCACCTTGCTGCAGGCGACCACCGCCTGGATCAGCGCCTCGCCACCACGCGGGATGACCAGGTCGAGCGCATCGTCACGGGCCAGCAGCAGCGGGATCAGCGCACGATCCTGCTCCTGCACCAGCTGCACCGCGTCGGGATTCAGGCCGGCATTGGCCAGGCCGGTGCGGAAGGCGGTGGCGAGGGCGCGATTGCTGTGCACCGCCTCCTTGCCGCCGCGCAGGATGCAGGCGTTGCCCGAACGCAGGCACAGGCTCGCGGCGTCGACGGTGACGTTGGGCCGGCTCTCGAAGATGATCGCCACCACCCC
>JANPIY010000873.1:0-7147 GCA_031425255.1 Planctomycetota bacterium | reverse complement strand
CCACCACCCCCGGCCGGGTGCCGGGGGCGCCGCCCCCTGCCGGGGCGTAGCGGGGCAGCGCCCCGCGAACAACGATCCCCCGAGGCGCCTGCGCGCCGAGCGGGGACGAGGTCCATCGCGCGCAGCGCGATCACGACGACGAAGTCGGCGTCCCGGCCGCAGGCCGGGCGGACCGATGCTAAAACCACATGCCGAGAACGAGCGAGAAGCTGTTGGCATCAAGCCCCTCGACCTTGCCGCGGTAGGTGTAGGCCAGCTCGGTGAAGATCGAACCATAACGCCCACCGCCGAGGTTCAGCCCAAGCATGCCGCGTCCGGCGGGAAACCATTTCGAACCATTGTAGACCGTGCCGTCATCGGCGGTGGCCTTGATGCGGTTGTAGTAGCTGCCCAGGCCCAGGCCGAAGTACAGGCTGCTGGTGATCATCGCCCGTTCGTTGTAGGTCACGCCGTAGGAGTCGAACTTGTTGCCGCGGCCGGCGGCGTGCGCCCATTCCAGATCGATACTCGGGGCGCCGAACAGTGCCGGCTCGGACTCGCCCCACCCCAGGCCCACGGTCCAAGGATAGCGGGTGGTCATGTCGCGGATCTCCTTGTCGAACTCGCTGACTCCACCGGCGAGGTAGAACGGCGGGCGGTCGGCAGCGACCAGCGACGATGAGCACACGGCGAAGGCGATGACCAGGATGGACTTCATGGAGGCACCCTAGAACGACGGGACATGCCGCCAAGCCTACGATGCCTATTTGGCCGCCGCCTGTGCCTCGTCCAGGCGGACTTTGAGGTCCTTGCGGAGCTTGACCTCCTCTTCGAATTTTCGCCGCAGCTCGGTGCTGAGGCGGTACTCATCCTCACGCTTCTTCTCGACCGCCTTGAACTTGGTGAACATCTCGTCGTAGTCGGCTTCGGCCTTCTTGCGTCTGGCGTATTCCTCGGCCTTGTCGGCTTCGACCTTCTTGACCTGTTCACCCATCTCCGACGCCCGGCTCTCGGCCGCGGCGAGGGCGGCCTTGAGCTCCCCCTCCGACTTCTTGCTGACCATCAGGTCGCTGCGCGCCTTGCTGAGCTCGAACTCGGCATTGGCCAGCACCAGCTTCGAGGCCTTGGCCTCGGATTCATGGTGCTCAGCCCGGGCCTGCGCATCAGCCGCGGCGCTGGACGCGCCCAGCCAGCCATTGACCAGCACGACCAGCAGGATGAGCGCGGCCAGGCCGCTTCCGACGATCGCCATCATGCGCGGCTCCTTCAGCTTCCGCAGCCACGCAGGCGACGGTCTGGTGGGCAGGGCAGGAGCGTCGACGTCTTCGTCATCGTCATCGGTGCCGGGCTCGGGAGTGGCGGGCAGCGGCATCCGGTTGCCACGCCGCACCACCGACCCGCTGCCAGGTTTGGCCGCCGGCTTGGCGCTGACGGCGGAGCCGGAAGACCCGGAGCGTGGAGTCATGGCGGGGCCGGCAGCAGGCGCCGCCTTGGCCGCTGGTGTACCGCTGGTCCGGGAAGCAGGCGCCGCGGCCGGTTCCAGGTCGAAGGAGATCTCATCCGCATGATCCGGCGCGGCAGGCGTGGCGACCTGGGACGATGGCGCTCTCTCCGCGGGCTTGGCGGTCACCTCCTCAGCGAGGTCGAGATGATCATCGGTCGGCCCCGCCGTCGGCTGAGGTGCCGGCGGCGGGAGCGCTTTTCCCACGCGTGACTCCGGACCCTCGAGCGGCGGGATCAGTTGCGGCGCCTTGCACTGCGGACAGGAGATCGCCTTGCCGGCATAAGTCTGGGCCAGTTTGGCGCCGTAGCCGCAGCCGCCGCAGGTGAAGCGCAGCAAGCCGTCGGCATCAGGGACGCTGAAGCGGCCGGTGCCGGCCTGCGCCGTGGCGACCTTGCTCATGCGCACCGTGTCGCCGGTGGCTTCGCCCGCATCGGCATTGGCGATCTGCATCTGCTGGCAACCAGGACAGAGGATGACCTTGCCCGCGTAGGTGGTGGGGATGCGAGCGCGGTAACCGCACCCGGCACAGATGAAACGCATGGTTTCTTGCGTGGACATGGCAGCCTCCCCGGAGAGTGGGCACGCGTTACCCCGTCAGGTGGAGTATAGAAAGACGCTTTCGCACGATGGTTCGCCAGCGACTGCTACACGCCCGCTGTCGTATCGGGATTCTTGCCAACACCATCGTCGGGGCCCAACGCTTTGAACGGCACGCGACAAACCCAACCGATCAGGTCCCAGCCCACGCTCGCCGCTGCACTTCCCAGTCGCCCCGGTGTCCTGCCGCACGATGACGAAGTTTGACAGGGGCCCCCTCCTGTGACACTTCCACGGCACCGCCAGCCGGCTCGCAGGACCGCCCCGTGACCATCAACAAATCTGTCAATCGTTCGGTCTACGAGGGCGCCGACCTGATCGCCATGCGCTTGCGGGCGGCGAAGAAACCCGCCGTCATCCCCTTTCTGGAAATCCCTCCTGAAGAGATCGACGTCGAACCGGTGACCATCGAACCGGTGAGCCTGCTGGATGCCGAACCGATTCCCATCATGCCGCTGATCGTACCGATGGATGACATCATGCCTTTCGACGAGGATGAGGAGGTGCAACCCGCGGTGATCACTCCCACTGACAGCGCCCACTCCACCAACCCGCCACCCGTCGCACCCGCCGGACCGCCGCCCGCGACTGAAGGGCTGTCGTTATTTGGGGTGGGCGTGATCGAGACCAGGGCGCGGGGCAAACCCCGCTGATACCTTGGCGCTGAGGATCACCGGTGCGGTCCTCCCAATCTGGTGCGGACCTCGGCTGAACGCAGGCGCGAAAAGAAAAACCCCGGGACGAGCCCGGGGTTCTTCCGTTCAGCGATGGAGCGCTGCTTCAGTTCTGCTTCTGCAGTTCGCCGCCGGACTGCTTCCAGCCTGCGAGGCCCGGGGTGTAGTGCTTGACGTTGGTGTAACCAAGCGCGGCGACCGCACTGGCGGCCGACTTCCAGGCCGGGCACTGCTCGCTGCCGCAGTACGCGACGACCAGGGTGTTCTTGTCCTTCGGCAGCAGGGTGGCGAGCTGCTTCTCCTGCGCATCGAAGTCGATGGCGGTGGGGATGTGACCGGCCTTGTAGGAATCCGAGCCGTTGACGTCGATCACCACCACGCTCTTGGCCTTGAGAGCGGCGTTCAGCTCGGCGTGCGAGATGTCAGCGAATTTGGCATCGGCAGCGAACGCGACGCTGCTGACCGAGAAGAGCAGGGCGAAAAGGGCAGACTTCATGGGAACTCCTGGGGCGATGGCGCCGAAGCGCCGAGGGTTTGGACGTGGGCCCGATCCCATGGCGGAATCAGGTCACCTGGGAAGGGAGGAAGCAGATGGGCAAGGTCATCCGCACGCAAGCCGTTCAGGGTGGACCCGCCGCACCTGTAGGCGACGCCGACGCTGGCTCGGACAGTGGCCTGGCGGGCAGCAGATTGACCGTAACCCGAATCGTCACCGGCTTGTAGGTCGCCCAGGCCGGCCCGAGGACCCCGACCGGAACCTCCACCGGCACGCCCAGCTCGATGGTCGACCGCAGCGCCACGTAGGCGGTCAGCTCGGTTTCCGGGCGCAGACCCTGCAACAGATTGGCCGGCCCATTGAGCCCGATCACCACCTGCGGCTGACTGAGTTCGATCGCGAAACGGGAGGTGAAATCCTTGGGCGCGAGGATCTGCACCGGCACCCCGACGTCCTTGGTGGCACCCTGCTGGGGGCTGAGCGTCACCGTGGCGGTGACCCGATCGATGACATCCAGCTGCTGATCCTTGGGCGACAGATTCACCACCTCCTTGCGACTGGCGTGCATCGCCGGGTCGATGCCGTTGAAGATGATGGCATCGAAGGCCACGCGCTGGTTGCGTGCCTTGAGGTCGTCGAGCTGTTCACGCGTGCCTTTGACCCGTACCCGGGTCGGTTCGATCGCCAGACCGGCTTCGATCCCAGGCGGCAGGCCGACGATCGCCGGCACCTCCACCGCGAGGTAGTCCTCGGTGATGAGGGCGAAGGTCACCCTGATCTCGTTGATGCCCTCCGGCTCGATGCGGTCGATGCGCAGGTCATCGTCGAGGCCGAGCAGGCGGCTGGTGATGGGGAAGGCCTGCTCACCGCGCAGGACCGCATCGCCGCTGATCAGCAGGTGTGGCACCAGGGAATTGCGCAGGCTTCCCACCTGGCTCACCGGGACGCTGATCTTGACGGTGAAATTGGGCGGCGTGATGGTGGTGACGCGGTAGCCCTCGGGCAGGCTCTGCACCGCGGACGGGGACACCACCACCGTGACGGAACGCTCGATGCGCACTTGGCCATTGGTGTAGAGCCATAACGCCACGGCGATGACCAGCGCCACCAGCTTCAGCTCCCAATGTTCGAGCAGACGTTCGCTCAGTCCCGCCATCATGGTTTGGCCTCTTCCGACGGGATGCTGGTGGTGATCACCTGACGGTCGATGGCGGTCCGTTCGCCGGTGGGGGTGCGCTCGATGCGCTCGGTGCGCAGACCCCGGCGACCGCCCGCACGGAACTCGCGCGTCAGGATGAGTTCGACGTCCTGGCGCGTCAGGCCGCGGGTGAACTGGCCACGGTCAGCCATGCTGATCTGGCCAGTCTCCTCCGAAACCATCAGCACGAGGGCATCGGTATCCTCGCTGATGCCGATGCCGGCGCGGTGGCGCGTGCCCGAAAGCGTCCGGTAGGCCGGGTTGTTGGTCAGCGGCAGGATCACTCCGGCGGCGGCGATGCGGCCATGGCGCACGATCATCGCGCCGTCGTGCAACGGGGTGTCCTTCCAGAAGATCGTCATCACCAGCTTGGCGGAGATCTCGCAATCCAGCGGCCCGGAGACCACGTAGTCGTCGAGGCGGTCATTGCGTTCAAAGACCACCAGCCCACCGATGCGCCGGCTCGCCAACGAACTGATCGCCTCGCCGAGATGCGAGATGACGGCGGCGTTGCCCGAGAGATCCTGATTGGGAAAATACCCACCCATGCGGGTGAACAGGCGGCGCAACTCGGGCTGGAACACCACCGCCATGACCAGGGCGCTGACGCCGATGCCGGCCTGCAGCAGCCAGGTGATGGCATGCAATTGGGCGGCGCGCGCGATCATCCACGCCACCACCACCAAGGCGAGGATGAGGGTGACGCCGCGCAGCTTGCCGCCCGCGCTGATGCGCTCCATCGCGGTCAGCAGGTAGTAGATCAGCACCGTGATGATGAGGATCTCGATACCCGAACGGAAATAATAGATCAGGTCCGACCACTCAAGCGGAGGCATACGGGCCTCCCTGCCGGTCATCGCCCAGCGCGCGCGCCAGGGCCAGGGCGTCACGCGCACCAATGACATCGTGGACCCGCAGCAGAGCGCACTCGCCTGCGATCAGCGCATGCAGGACGTGGCTGGCCGCGTCACGTTCGCCAACCGGCACGCCACGGCCGAGGAGTCCCGAGATGAACGATTTACGGCTGACGCCCAGCAGCAACGGACGGCCGAAGGTCGCATTCAGGTGCGGCAGCGCGCGCAGCAGCACGCGATTGTGTTCGAGGGTCTTGCCGAAGCCGATGCCAGGATCGAGCAGGATGGCGTCCTCGCTGACGCCGGCGGCCAGCGCCTGCTCCATGCGCCGCGCCAGCACGGCACAGACCTCCGCGACCACCGCGTGGTAATGAGGCGCCACCTGCATGGTGCGAGGATCGCCCTGCATGTGCATCAGCACCACCGGACAACCCTGGGCGGCCAACAGCGGAAACATCGCGGGATCGCCCCCTGCGCTGATGTCATTGACCGCACTGGCGCCGGCCCGCAGGGCCGCTTCGGCGACGCTGGCCTTGGTGGTATCGACGCTGATCGGCACCGTGATACCGGCCGCGCGCAGGGCGGCGATCACCGGCACCACCCGGGCGCACTCGTCGGCGAGCGACACCTCCTGGGCGCCTGGGCGCGAACTCTCGCCGCCGACATCCAGCCAGGCGGCGCCGGCAGCGACCATCGCCAGTCCCGCGGCCACCGCCGCGGCCACCGCGAGGTGGCGACCGCCATCGGAGAAGCTGTCGGGGGTGACATTGAGGATGCCCATCAGGGCCGCGGGACGGCTGACGACGAGGCCGCGCACCGGGTCGATCACCCAGCGGCATACCTGCGCCTCGCGCTCATTGCCGATCCCGTCATGTTTCACGTGCGCCACCACCGGATCCATACTTGCCAGCGGCTCTGGCGGTGCAAGGCGACGCCTGCCGATTCCCCCACCCAAGCCGTTCTGGTGGGTGACGTTCGGTTGGATTCGCGGGAATGGCGGGCGGATCCGTCAGCTCAGCGCGCCTTGGCCAGGTCCCGGCGGGCAGCGGCCAGCTCGCGCTGCTTGGCCTCATCGACCTTGGGATAGTGCAGGTCGAGGCTCTCGAGGGCATCGATCACCGCCGCGGCCACCACCAACCGGCTGAACCATTTATGGTCGGCGGGAACGATCACCCACGGGGCCTGCGGCGTGGCGGTGGCGCGGATGCAGTCCTGATAAGCGGCCATGTACGCCTCCCAGTATTTCCGCTCCGCGGCATCGGCGGCGCTGTACTTCCAGTGGCGCTCGGGGTCCTCAAGGCGCTTCATGAAACGTCGCAGCTGTTCGTCGTGCGAGACGTTGAGGAAGAACTTGAGCACCACGGTGCCGCTGCGCGTCAGGTGCTTCTCCAGATCATTGATCGACTCGTAGCGGTGCTGCCAGACGTCCTTGCCCACCACTTTCGGCGGCAGGTTCTGGTGGCGGAGGATTTCCGGATGGACCTTCACCACCAGCACTTCCTCGTAATAGCTGCGGTTGAAGATGCCGATGCGTCCGCGCTCGGGTAGGCAGCGGTTGGTGCGCCAGAGGAAGTCGTGGTCCATCTCCTCATCCGAGGGCTTCTTGAATGAATAGACCTGGCAACCCTGCGGATTGACGCCCGACATCACGTGTTTGATCGCGCCATCCTTGCCGGCGGCGTCCATCGCCTGGAAGATGACCAGGAGCGAATGCCGGTTGTCGGCGTACAGCACCTCCTGCAGCGCATGCAATGCGTCGGTGCGCTGCTTCAGCGCCGCGCGATAGGCATCGCCGCCGTCCGGCGCGACGTCGACACGGGTGGCCCGGTCGGCAAGCCGGAGAGC
>JANPIY010000872.1:0-3475 GCA_031425255.1 Planctomycetota bacterium | reverse complement strand
CCTGGGCGGAGCGCAGTCCTGCTGCAACCAGTCAATCGCTGATCGGGCTCTCGTCGTGACATGAAGCTCCGCGGCATGCGCCGTGGATTTATTCAGCACTGAATTCTCAAGGACGGTTCCAACCGCAGAGTCCCTTGCGCTGGGGCGCATCCCACTGACCGGCAATGGAGAGCGGACGGATGGGATTTGGACCCACTCGTCGCCATGACAACCTGGCATGTGCAAGAAGCCTCCTGCCCGGACTCCATCACTGATTCTTTTGCAGCCCGCGGATGTTGAGCATCACCAGGCAGAACTGCAACGCGATGACCGCATAGGCCCCGGCACCGAGGCCCCAGGCCACCCACAACACATTGCTGAGCAGGAAGGTCCAGAAGCCGATGCGTCGCCGGCGCTTGCTGGTCGACGTCATCAGCCAAGAGGCCAGCACGGTCACGGCCATCGCCGGCCATTGCAGCAATTCCAACGGTTCCATCGCCGTCTCCACACCGCGCTGCAGCGGAACGTCCGAACGCGTTCAGCAGCTTCTCAGATTTTTGATCCGGGCGGAAACCCGCCGCCTCAGGGCGGCGTTCCGCCCGCGGGACGCAGCACACGCTGCCAGTGGCGATGCTGGGCGACGGCGGTGCGGAAGTTCTTGGCCAGGGCTTCCGCTTTGGCTTCGACCACCACGCCATCCCGTCCGTTCTCAGTGGGTACACCAGCGGCCATCAAGACCGCCTGGCCCCTGCCCAGGGCGCCAAGCGCCTTGCAATGCCGATAGGTCTCCTGGACGAAACGCTGGGCGTCGGGGTGCTGCGCGAGGAGCTTCGCGCTCTCATCGCCATCGGCCACCAGCGTCGCGTCATAGACCACCGAGGGCGTATTGAGGAGGCTGCGCAGGGCTTCGACGTCAGCGCCATCGCTGCTTTCAATACGGCCCAGCTGCAGCGAGACGATTTCCACCACCGCCCCCTGCTTCTCGAGGTTGGCCTTGACCGCCGCGAGCGAGCGGCCGATCACTCCTGGCGCCACCAGGATGGCGATGCGCCGGGTGGCGATCGAGTCCTTGCTGGTGTTGCTCATGCTCAGTGCGGGCGACACCTGGAGGCCCATGGGGCTGTCGCCCTTCGCCTTCGCCTTCGTGCGAGGAGGCATGCCGACGCCGACCGCCTCGGCCACCGCCTGCGCCATATCGATATCGATCTGGGCGAGGATGTCGTTGACCACGCGTTCACGCACCGCCACGCGATCGACCTTGCCGATCTCGAAGCGGAGGGCGTCGATCAGGTGCGCCCGTTCGGCTGGCGATTGGCTGTCGAGGAACATCCGCGCCTGGGTGAAATGATCCTGGAAGCTCGGACTACGCGCGCGGATCTTATGCCCCTCGACGCGTTCCTCGTAGTGTTTGTAACCACCCTCGGCGACGGTCGCCGGCCGTGGACTGCCGTTCGAGAGCGTGTTCGGCAGATAATTGGCGGTTCCGCCATTGATGGTGTGCCGCGCGAAGCCGTCGTGCTGGTTGTTGTGCACCGGCACGATCGGGCGATTGATCGGCAGCTCGGCAAAATTGGGGCCACCGAGACGGGTGATCTGGGTGTCGAGGTAGGAGAACAACCGTGCCTGCAGCAGCGGGTCGTTGGTGAAATCGATGCCGGGCACCACATTGCCGATGCAGAAGGCGACCTGTTCGACTTCGGCGAAGAAGTTCACCGGATTGCGATCGAGCGTCAATTTTCCGACGCGCTCGATCGGCACGACCTCCTCGGGCAGCAGCTTGGTCGCATCGAGCATATCGAAGCCATGGGCCTGGGCTTCAGCTTCGTCGATCACCTGAAGGCCGAGTTCATATTCAGGGAAAGCGCCGTTGGCGATCGCCTCCCACAGGTCACGACGATGGAAATCGGGATCCTTGCCAGAGATCTGTTGCGCCTCTTCCCACGCCAGCGAGTGCACGCCAAGCAGGGGCTTCCAATGGAATTTGACCAGACGAGCGGTGCCGGCGGCATCGATCAGGCGGAAGGTGTGGACGCCGAAACCTTCCATCATGCGGTAGCTGCGTGGGATTCCGCGATCCGACATCACCCACATCACCATGTGGGCGGTCTCGGGCGTCAAGGAGACGAAGTCCCAGAAGCTGTCGTGTGCTGATTGGGCCTGCGGAATCTCGTTGTTGGGCTGCGGTTTGACTGCATGCACCAGGTCGGGGAACTTGATACCGTCCTGGATGAAGAAGACCGGCATGTTGTTGCCGACCAGGTCGAAATTGCCTTCGCTGGTGTAGAACTTGGCGGCGAAGCCACGGACATCGCGCACCGTGTCCGCGGAACCACGTGATCCGACCACCGTGGAGAAGCGGACGAAGACCGGGGTCTTCACCGCCGGATCCTGCAGGAAGGCCGCCCGGGTGTACTTCTTGAGCGATTTGTAGACCTGGAAATAGCCATGTGCACCGGCCCCACGCGCATGGACCACCCGCTCGGGGATGCGTTCATGATCGAAGCGCATGATTTTTTCACGCAGGTGGAAATCTTCGAGCAGGGTCGGCCCGCGCGTCCCCGCCAACAGCGAATCATCGGTGGTGGTGACCCGGACCCCTTGGTCGGTGGTCAGGAGCTCGCCGTCCGGGTGCTCCTCGTGACGGGCCAGCTGATCGCGTTTGGCCGTGGAGAGGTCTGGGTTCGGGCGTGGGGGACGAGTGGGCATGTGGTTTCCGATGCGGGGTGGAGAAGAAGGGAAATCTGTCACAGCCGATGAGCTGCCACGGATGCACGGGGACTTCCCCGCGGATCGCTCGCCCCCACCCCACAACGGTGGAGGGCGAGCGACGCGATAGATCGATCGACTCGGCGGGCCGACACTGATGCGGGAGGCGATCCGCATCACTTGGTGGCGAGGTATTCCTCGGCGAGGCGGACCAGGTCCTCTTCCTCGACCGCTTCCTTGAAATCATCGAAGAGGCCGCCCTTCTCCTCCTCCTCCTTGACGTGGTGGCGGACATTCTCAGCCAGCACGGTGAGCTTGGCCTTCCAGCGCTCATCCCCGACCGGCGTATTGCTGATGTCCTCCAGCAGTTGCTTGACCACGGCGTGTTCTTCGATCGCTTCGAGCGTGTCCTCGCGAGTGTCCTTCTTCTGAGCGAGCACCGGGTAGAGGTGCTCCTCTTCGAAGGCGGTGTGCACGGTGAGCGCATCATTGATCTTGGCGAAGAGGTCGCTCCGCCGGGTTTCATCTTTGCTGCTCATCGCGCGCTCAAAGAGCGCACTCACCTCGTCGTGATCCTTCTTGAGGACGGTGATGATGGTCTGTTTGGCCATGATGTGCTCCTGGTTAGGGGTGCGACTGTTGAGCACGCCCTGTGCCAAGAATCCAATGACAAACTCCCTGAACTCCTGCTTCGGGGCGAGGGTACATCAACGTTTCCACGCCAGCGCGGGATACGCGGAATAAATGCGGGAGTGGGCTGAGGGTGATCCCGAGATCCGGCCCGGGGATC
>JANPIY010000871.1:0-3727 GCA_031425255.1 Planctomycetota bacterium | reverse complement strand
GTCCGGGACGTGAAGAGCTGGCGGGCGATGGCGTGGACCACGGGGATGGTCATGAGACCAAAAACCACCGACAGCAGCCGGACGGTGAATTCCCCATCACCGAAGGCCATCCACCCCCACAGCAGGATGTAGTACAGTGCCATGTTGTTCTCGTAACGCGCGAAGACGTCGAGCATCGCCGGCCAGGTGCGGGCGGTTTCGACGCTGAAGATCTCATCGAACCACAAGCCCTGCTGGCCGATGAAGGGCAGCGTGAGGATGAGCAGCAAGAGGGCGGACGCGCCCAGCCCGAGCCATTCGGGAACACGGGAGGTCGGCGCTGCGCGGATGGTTTCCATGAATCGGCTCACTTCTTCTGGTTCTTCTTCTCGTCTTTTTCATGAAGCGGGACTCACCAGTTAACATCTGATGATCCGGTCCTGGCGGAGGTTGCTGTACATCCTTACACGTCAATGCACAAATCGGCAGCACCGTGGAAGGACGCTCGCGGAGGTCTGACGACAACTGGGCCGACTCATTGACATCACCACCAGCGATCCCAAGACTCGCGCAGTCAGTCATGCGAGCGAATATCCGTGGAGGTTTGAAATGCGCCTGAGCATCGTATTGCCGACGTACAACGAGCGGGAGAACATCCTCCCGTGCATTGCGCGGATCGATGAGGCGCTGCAGGGGGCCGGGATCACCTACGAGGTCGTGGTGGTCGACGACGACTCGCCGGATCGGACCTGGGAGATCGCCGAGGAATTGAGTCGCAAACGTACTGATATCCATCTCATCCGTCGCATCGGCCGGCGCGGCCTGTCATCGGCTGTGGTCGAGGGTTTCGCGGCGGCCAATGGCGAACTGCTCCTGGTGATGGATGCCGATCTGCAGCATGACGCCGGGATCCTGCCGAAGATGGCCAACAGCGCGAGCGAGGCAGGGGTCGATCTGGTGGTGGCGACGCGTTACGCCCAGGGCGGCAGCACCGGCGTGTGGTCGCGCAAACGCTGGCTGTTGTCGCGCCTGGCGACGATCATGTCCTGGCTGGTCATCCGCACCCGCGTCAGCGATCCGATGAGCGGGTTCTTCCTGGTCTCGCGCGCGGTCTGGAGCGAAGTCGCACCCCGGGTCGATGCGCGCGGCTTCAAGATCCTGCTGGAGATCATCGCCCGCACCCGTCCGCTCGGGTTCCGTGAGATCGGCTACACCTTTTCCATCCGTCAGCACGGCGAGAGCAAACTCGATAGCGGAGTGGGCATCGCCTACCTGCGCGCGCTCTACGGACTCTCCTTCGGGCGCATCATCTCCCTCCGCCTGCTGCTGTACTGTTTCGTCGGCGCCAGCGGCGTGGTGGTCAACCTGGGCGTGGTCTGGCTCCTCCATCGCCATTTTGGCCTGAGCGAGAATGTCAGTCTGATCAGCGGCATCGCCACCGCGATGCTGAGCAATTTCGCGCTCAACAACTTCATCACCTTCGGCGACCGCCGCCGCCAAGGCACACGCGCGCTGGTGATCGGCATCCTGCTCTTCACCCTCATCAGTTCCGGCGGAGCGGTCATCAACTATTCGGTCGCCAGATTCATGATGGGCATGTTCGGTCTCGGGATCTTCGTCAGCGATCTCATCGGCATCGTCTTCGCCACCATCTGGAACTTCAGCCTCAATCGCCATATCACTTGGAAGAAGCCGCGGACCTGATGGCGGGATGGCGGCGATTTACAGCAGCCGGGTGAGCGCCTGGTCGTTGTTCGAGCGCGTCCAGGGCCTCGCCGCTCGCGGGCTGACGAGACATCAGGTTCTCGTCTCAGCGATCGGCGACGGCGCATCTAAGCCCTCCGCCTACGGGTAGGCCCGGTGGTGGCGGTGCTCGATAACAACAAAGAAGGGCGCACCATGATTTATCCAGATGGTAAAACCGTATCCATCGGGGACTTAATCTGGTGGAACGAAGGGACTAAAAAGGGGAGGGTTTCGCTTATCGTTGACACGGATGAGATCCGGAGCGAATGGGGGTTAGACGAGAATGGAATATTTATTTCCGCCAACCATATGAACAGTGAAATGACCTCGGATGTGTTTTACGCGGAGAAAGATTTTGAAGACGAGGGAATCGCAAAATATGACTGACGGGGCCAATTATTCCTGGGGGAGAACGCTTCGGGGCGACTTGCTCCCACAGGTTATCTTCAGCGTATTCGGAATGCATGCCGTTCGTGTAACACAGAAGAACGCCAGGACACACACTTTTTTCCTCCCTTTTCGCCGCCGCACTCCGAACGCATATAAAAAGCATCAATCCCAGCCTCACGGCTGGGGTTTCGCTTCCTGGGCAGTGCAGGTTAAATTTTTTTGACTTAATTTTTCGGTCGTTCGTCACCGCCCATCAGCTCCGCGTCTCGCGGTCCGTTCCGTGCTGATGTTCGGCGTGCCGCTACGCAGCGGGTGGCGGTTTGTGGATGCTGGTGCGATCAACGTAAGCGTCCGGAGTAGCCCACTAGCCGGTGAAAGTTTGGTGGCATGATGCCAGGTCCCAGGTTCCACCATGCCCTCCCGCCGCACCTCCCCGCCCGCCTCATCATCCCAGCGCCTACGTCTGAGCGAGGTCGCTGGCCGAGCACTGGTCGCGGCCTGGCAGGCGGGCGGGCTGACGCAGGCGGCGTTCGCGCGTCGCCGTGGCGTGTCCGCGCAGCGGTTGAGCTATTGGCGTCTGCGGTTGAGGCAGCGCGGGAAGGCGTCTGGCAGCAGTGACGTCGGGTTCGTGGAAATCCCTGCTCCCGCGTCGTCCACGCCGCTGGGCGGCCGTCCCGTGTTCGTGGAGATGAGCGGCGGGGTGCGTATCCACGTCACTCGCGGCTTCGATCCGGTGGTGTTGCGCGCCGTGGTGGCGGCCCTGGCCGATCCGGCAGATGACGATGCATCCAATCACGAGGAACGAGCGATGCACGGACTCGAGCCGTTCGTAGCGAATCTGCAGCCGCCTGAATCCTTTGAGCCAGGCGAAGGTGCGCTCAACCACCCAGCGATGCCTTCCAAGGTGCTTTTTCGACTCGACGTTGCGCCTGGCTATGCGATCGATGATCCGCCGCTCGCGGAGCGCCTTCCGGCAACGTGGATAGTCGTATCCCTTGTCGGCATGGAGCTTGCCTGGTTTGCGGCGCGGACGACCGCGCGGGCCCTGGATGGGCGTGATGGCATCCAGTACCGGCACCATCATCTTGGAATCGTGAACATTCGCCGGCGAGACTGCGATCGCAATTGGAACGCCCCGAGCATCGACCGCGATGTGGTGTTTGATCCCATTTCTTCCGCGATCCGTGGGATTCGGGCCCAGCGATTCGCCCCTTTTTTGGCGGGGATGTTCGACCCGTCTACGCAGACACGCCGGAGATCGACCCCGCCCTCCTTGCCCAAGGTGCCGAGCAGATGCTTCCAGATCCGCTCCCAGGCACCCTTCTTCTGCCATTCGATCAACCGTCGTCGGCAGGTGCTTCCCGACCCGCAGCCAAGCTCTGGCGGCAACGCCTTCCATGGGATGGCAAACTTGAGGACGATCAGGATGCCCAGCATGGCCCGGCGATCGTCCACTCGCGGTCGACCTCCCTTCTTGGAGGTCTTCCGGGGTCGGGGGAGGAGGGGCTGGATGAGGTTCCAAAGCCCATCGGGAAGCAGATTGGCAGTCATCCACCCCTCTTAATAGACCTTTCAACGATTAACAGCCCCTGGGGTCAGGGTTTTGAAACCG
>JANPIY010000870.1:0-3800 GCA_031425255.1 Planctomycetota bacterium | reverse complement strand
GCCACCTACACCACTTCGGTCCAGTACATCGACGCGGTGCACCGTCACCATCAGCCGGTGGTCTCCATCCCCTTCGTGATCAAGATCTACGGCAACGCTGCCGGGGCTCCCGATGAGGCGCGTTTCGCCTCCGAGAAGGAGTTCCGCGAGGCTCGCAGTTATTGGAACCTGCACGCCCGCTCCTTGCTGCATATCGACCACACCGCCTCATCGCTGCTGATCCTGCTGATCTTCGCCGGCGGCTTCCTGAAACGCGCCCGCCCCGAGGACCTGGCCAAACATGCGGAATCGGAGACGGCCAAGGGAGAGTAAGCACCGCCGACCGCCGACCGCCGACCGCCGACCGCCGACCGCCGACCGCCGACCTTGATCGGGGGAGTGGAAGGTGTCACGCGGAGACGCGGAGGGCGCGGAGGAGAGAAAAGCACTGTTGTGGTTTCCCCTCCGCGTGCTCCGCGCCTCCGCGTGACATCGATGCTCCCAATCGGCAGAACGCCGCATGAGCCCAAAAAGAAACCCCTGGCTTGCACCAGGGGTTTCGCACGTCCGGCAACAGACGCGAGGTTCACTATCTGAAATTCACTTGGCCTTGGCGAGATTCGCCGCGGCGAAGTCCCAGTTCACCAGGTTGGCCAGGAAGACCTCGACGTACTTCGGACGCAGATTCTTGAAGCTGGGGTAATACGCGTGCTCCCAGACGTCGCAGGTGATGAGCGCGGTCTGCTTGTACTTCATCGGCAGATCGGCATTGCTGGTCTTGGTGACCTTGAGCTTGCCGCCGTCGACCACCAGCCAACCCCAGCCGGAGCCGAACTGGCCGACGCAGGCGCCGGTGAACTCTTCCTTGAACTTGGCGAAGGAACCGAAGTCGCGGGTGATGGCTTCGGCCAGCGCGCCGGTGGGTTCGCCGCCACCCTTGGGCTTCATGCTGTTCCAATAGAAGGTGTGGTTCCAGATCTGCGCGGCGTTGTTGAAGACCGGGCCGTCGGAGGACATGATGATGTCTTCCAGGCTCTTGCTGCCGTCGACCTTCTTGTCGTCGGCGAACTTGTTGAGATTCACCACGTAGGAGTTGTGGTGTTTGCCGTGGTGCAGTTCGAGGTTCTCCTTGGTCAGGTGCGGTTCGAGGGCGGCGACGTCGTAGGGCAGGGGCGGAAGGGTGAAGGCCATGGGAGACTCCAGATGGGACGGACGTGAAATGGGCACGCACCATGCCGGTGCACGCGGCGGCATGGTAGCCGAGCAGTACCTGCGCGTGCAAGGCGGACATCCTGGAATCCCGGGGTTGCCTGCTGGTATCCTGGAATCTTTCCTGCACGGTGGCCGGCATGGATGCCCTCGCCCCCAACCTCCGACGCCTGCGCAAACAAGCCAAGCTGACCCAAGCCGAGCTGGCTGAGCAAGCCGGCCTGCCCCGTGCGACCCTGGCGGCGATGGAGCAGGACGGTGCCAACCCTGGGGTCCAGAGCGTGCTGGCGGTGGCCAGGGCGCTGCATGTCAGCCTGGATGAGCTGTTGGTGCAGCCACCGGAACACCGCCACTATTTGGTGCCGCCCAAGGAGCAGCAGGAATACCGCGCTGAAGCCGGGCGCTACGTCGCGCGCCTGGTATCGCCGATCGCCTCCAAGGGCGTCCAGATGCATCACGTCACCCTCCAACCGGGGTGCCATAGCGTGGGTCGGCCGCATCCGATCGGAGCGCAGGAATTCTTCTATTGCCTCGATGGCACGGCGGTGCTGCAGATCGAGGATGAACAGGTCGAGGTGCCGGCCGGCTCGTTGGTGCAATTCCCAGGGCATCGCCGGCACATCTATGTGAATCCGGACAAGCGCACCACCGTCTCCGCCGTCTCCGTAGTGGTTTTCCGCATGGGCTAGCGTCGGCTTGCCCCAGCGGGAGACCGCTGGCGACACCGGCGGAGCGCCGGTGTGTTTCGCTGTGCGAAACCAAGCCTTGTCCCCGCTCGCCGCCGCAGGCGCCTCGGGGGATCGTTGTTCACGGGGCGCTGCCCCGCTACGCCCCGCCAGGGGCCGCTGCCCCTGGACCCGCACCTGGGCACGTCGTTGGTAGGAGTGCGATCAATGATCCGCACCGGGGTGGGCCATGGGACTGACTGCGTGGTGGTGGGAAAACGTGAGGCACTGGCACCGGGTGGCTTTGGGCACAGGATCCGCGGCCATGTCGAACGCTGCCGTTATGCCGTCTGTTCCTGGTACGCTTGAGGTCGATGGGCTGACGGCGCTGGTGGCGGCGGGTCACATCACCGCGACGGGGGGCGTCAAGCCGGACCAGATCCAGCCGGCCAGCCTTGATCTGACGCTCGATACCGAAGCTTATCGCATGCCGGGCTCGATCTTGCCGATGCCGGGGGAGTCGGTGCGCGAACTGGTGCGCAGTCTGGCGCTCGAACGCATCGATCTCAGCACCCCGTTCTGCATGGGGCATGATCAGGTCTATCTCGTCCTGCTGCGCGAGCGTCTGCACCTGCCCGCCGGCATCGAGGCCTATGCCAACGGCAAGAGCAGCACCGGCCGCGTCGACCTCGCCACTCGCGTGCTCGCCGATGGGAGCCCGCGATACGACCGCATCCCGGCGGGGTATCATGGCGAGCTGTGGCTCGAACTGATCCCGCGCAGCTTCAACGTCGTGGCGCAGGCCGGCGTCAGCCTCAACCAGGCGATCTTCTTCGCTGACCGCCATGTGCTCACCCAGGCTGAGCTGGCGGCGCGTCACCTGCGCCAACCCCTGTTGCGGGAACCGGGCGGAACGCCCTCGCCGATCAGCGCGCTGTTCGATGGACGCTTGGTGATGACCGCCGACCTCGACCGGCCGGTGGTCGGCTTCGTCGCCAAGCGCACACATCATCCGTTGGTGCTGACCCGGCTGGGCGCCCATGATCCACGGCATTTCTTCGCGCCGCTGCAGCAGCCCGATCAGGGTTTCCTGTGCCTGGAACAGAACCGCTTCTACATCCTCGCCACCCGCGAGCGGGTGGTGGTGCCCGCCGATCTGGCCTGCGAGATGGTCCCCTTCGATCCCACCGCCGGTGAGTTCCGCGCGCACTACGCCGGCTTCTTCGATCCCGGCTGGGGAGTGTTCGGCAACGAACACCGCGGCGCACCCGCAGTGCTCGAAGTGCGTCCGCATCAAGACGACCTCATCCTGCGCCACGGCCAACCGATCTGCGCCATGGCCTACGAGACCCTGACCAAGCCCTGCGCCCGCCTCTACGGCGCCTGCGGCAACAATTACGCCACGCAGGAAGGCCCCCGCCTCTCCAAACATTTCGTCAGCTGAAACGCCGCACATTCCAGGCCCCATCGCGCCCAGCGCGATCACGGCGGCGCAGCCGACGTCCCGGCCGCAGGCCGGGTGGGGCCGACCGCACACCCGACACGATCAGGCACCAGATCACCGCCATCACACCAACTCCGGCGGGGTGCAGGGGGCGCAGCCCCTTGCCGGGGCGTAGCGGGGCAGCGCCCCGTGAACACCGATCCCCCGAGGGCGCCTGCGCGCCCGAGCGGGGACCAGGCGCAGTTCCGCGCAGCGGAACACACCGGCGCAGCCGGTGTCGCCAGCGGTCTTCCGCTGGCGCTAGCCGCCGCCCAAGGCGCGCTTGAAGACGCGCGTGTGCGAATGCGCCGGCAGCAGGATGGTCACCGTGGTACCGCTGCCGACGTCGCTGGTGAGGGAGAGGATGCCTTCGTGTTCGCGCACGATGCGTTGCACCATGCTCAGGCCCAGCCCGGTGCCCTGGGCCTTGGTGCTGTAGAACGGGGTGAATACGCGTTCGCGCT
>JANPIY010000869.1:0-5689 GCA_031425255.1 Planctomycetota bacterium | reverse complement strand
CTACCCGCACCTGTTGCGCCAAGCGGGATTGCACGTGCGTTACGACAACGACATCACCTTCCGCGGCATGCGCTGGCAATTGGTGATCGCCAGCGAGCGCACCTGAGGTCAACGCCGCAGGCAGGCGAGGACGTCCTGGTGGAGGTGGCCATTGGTCACCACCGCGTTGCCGGAGCGGATCGACGGCGTGCCGGCGAGGTCGCTGAAGCGCCCGCCGGCCTCGCTGACGATCAGGCTGGTGGCGGCGACATCCCACACCGACAGTTGCGGTTCGACCACCACCTCCGCCCGACCGCTGGCCACCAGCATGTGACCATAGGCATCGCACAGGCCACGTTGCAGTGCCGTGCTGCGATTGAGGTCATCGAAGATCCGCGTCATGCCGTTCTTATGGAACCACGCCGGCGACTCATAGCAGAACAACGCCTGGTCCAGCCGAGCGATGGTCGACACCCGGATGAGGCTGCCGTTACATCGCGCGCCACCACCCAGCACCGCATCGTAGTGTTCGCCGAGAGCAGGGATGACCACCGCCGCCGCCACCACCTGCTCGCCCTCCTCGCAGGCCACCAGGGTCGACCACAACGGCACTCCGCGCACGAAGTTGCGGGTGCCGTCGATGGGATCGACGATCCAGCGCCGGCCGCTGCCGCCGCCAAGTTCACCGGTTTCCTCGCCCAGCCAGGCATCCTGGGGGAACGAGGCCATGATGACCTGCTGACATGCGGCCTCGGCCTCGCGATCGGCGATGGTGACCGGACTCTCATCGGCTTTCCATTCCACCTGTAGCTGGGGGCGGCGGAAATGCCGCAGCGCCGCGCGTCCCCCAGCCTCAGCCGCGGCCATCGCCACCGCCCGCAATTGCCAGTACATCGCTGGAACGGCCATGGGTCACCTCGTGCCGGGGCATGCTGGGTCCATCCGCCACGGTGCCAAGCCTGTGCCAGTACGGCACGCTGCACCCCTGAAGATGATTGCGCCAACGCCTGCCAGGCACTACGCGTATCCTCGTTATGAGCACCGAGATCCACACCTCCCGCGACGGCCTGCCCGCCGGTACCGAACTATTCGGTTACCAGGTCGAGCGCCTGCTGGGGCGCGGCGGTATGGGCAATGTCTATCTCGCCACGCAGAAGTCGCTCGATCGTAAGGTGGCGCTCAAGGTTCTTCATCCCCATCGTTTGCGGAATCCGGCGGCGGTGGAGTCGTTCCTGCGTGAAGCCCGTGCCGCGGCCCAGCTTGCGCACGCGAACCTGGTCGCGGTCCATGACGTCCACGCCGACCCCGAGCAGAAACTCTACTGCTACTCGATGGAGTACGTCGAAGGCATCACCGCCAGCCGGATGGTGCAGAGCCAAGGCGTGCTCAAACGCTCGCAAGCCCTGCATCTGCTGTATCAGGTCGCCAAGGCGCTCGGGCACGCGCATCGCCATGGGCTGGTCCACCGCGACATCAAGCCTGACAACATCCTGGTGACGCAGAACGGCAGCGCCAAGCTCCTCGACCTCGGCCTGGTGCGCGACCGCATCGAACAATCCGTGGACTCCGGTTCGCGCATCCTCTCCATCGTCGGCACCCCCGAGTACTCGGCGCCCGAACAACACCGCAATCCCAAGCAGGCGGTACCCGCCAGCGACGTCTACAGCCTCGGCGCCACGCTGTTCTTCCTGCTGGTCGGCCGGCCGCCCTTCAGCGGCGAGACCGTCATCGACCTGATCGTGCGCGTCGCCACCGAACAACTCACCTATCCGAGCAGCGTACCGGCCGACTGTCGCACGCTGCTCGACCTCATGCTGGCCAAACGTCCGGCGGACCGCCTCTACGATGGCGACGCGGTGGTGGAGGCGCTCAAGGGCATCGCTGACGGACGCCTACCGACACTGCACCCTGAGGGTTTCAACGACGGGGGCACCACCGACCTCAGCGACGACGATGAGAACTTCGAGGATGCGGAGACCGAAGGCGACATCTCCGCCACTGACCTGCCAGCTCAACCGCAGATCGGTGATTCGTCGCGCACCAGCTCCCGTAAGCCGCGCATCGTCCGCCGGCGCCGGCGCTGAGCGCCCTCGCTGTTGAGCGCCCTCGCTGCTGAGCAACGCCGGCTCAGCACACGGCGAACTTCCGAACCTCTGAGACCAGTCGTGGCGGTGAGCCGTCGATACTTCACAACGACGTCGGCCTTTTCATTCGCGCCGTCGGCTGTCGATGACGAGCGTCACCGGTCCATCGTTGGTCAGCGACACCTGCATGTCGGCGGCAAAGATCCCGGTGGATACCGCGCGCCCCAGCTCTGCGGAGAGCCGGGCCACAAAGGCTTCGTACAAAGGCACCGCCTGCTCCGGGCGCGCCGCACGCAGGAATGAGGGCCGATTGCCCTGCGCGGTGCTGGCGAAGAGCGTGAATTGGCTGACCACCAGCACCTCTCCCTCCACCTCGCTGACGGAACGGTTCATCTTGCCGGCCTCGTCCGCGAAGATGCGCAGACGGGCGATCTTGCCGCTGAGCCAGGCGCCGTCCTCGGCGGTGTCGCCGGCCTCGGCCGCGACCAGTACCAACAGACCTGGTCCGATCCGGGCATGGTCACATCCGGAGATGACCACCGCGGCCTGCTTCACCCGTTGGATCACGACGCGCATGCTGACAGACGGTGGCTTGAGTTCTGGAAACGAAAGACCCTCGGCTTGCGCCGAGGGTGTTTCCTGGTGGTGGTAAGGGGATTCGAACTCCAGACCATATGCATGCCATGCAGACGCTCTACCAACTGAGCTATACCCCCAACACCGCTCACGGTCTGTCGTCGACCGTACTCGCTGCGTGACCATGGGTCGCGTGGCGAGGGCGGGAAGGTATGGGACACCTCAAAGTGGGCAAGGACAAAGTCCCGGTCTCCACGCTCGTCTGCCGCTCGTACCACCACGAGCACGTCGATGCTGGCTTGTGCCCACGGCCGTGCGCGGCTATCCTCCAGCGACCATACGGTCCATCGGAGTACTCAGATGCATTCTTGCCGCCTGCTTGTCACCTCATTGCTGTTTGGCGGTCTGATCGTCGCCGCCGATCCGGTGCAGCACGCCCCCGCCCACGACAAGCCGTGGAAGGAAACCTTCGCGATGACGCTGAAGGGCAAGGAACGGACGTATGTGATCTATCAGGAGAACAGTTACCTGCTGGTGAATCCGGAGGACCTCTCCGATCCAACGTTCCTGCATAACAAGGATGTGGTCGTGGCGGCCAAACTCGGCCGCGTGGCCAATGGCATGGTGACGTTCTACACGCTGCCCAAGGTGATGTCGTCAGGCCCGACCGAGTTGTGGCGCACCCGCATCGATGGCGACAACCTCTATGTCTTCGGCCGTTTCACCATCACCGATGGGCAGCAGCACTTCGCCATCGTTGCCGCCGAAAGCGCGCCGTCCGATCAGCAGATCATCGACAAGAAATTGTCGACCATCCCAAGCGACCAGTTCGACGCCCGCTTGGCGGCTGCAGCCTGGGCCCGCGACATGGGCGTGGTCCAGGGCAATCGCGAGTTCTGGTTGGTCGCCGCCGACAACATCATCTCGCAGGTCGTCGATGATGCGGTGACCAAGGCGGAAGCGACCAAGGACATCAGCCTCATCCTCAAGACCATGGGGTGGTGCCAGGATCTGCTGCATGACATCCCGCGCGCTGCGCGCATCGGCAGTGCCCCTTGGATCCGCCAGGTCGCTGGTCCCGGGGCTGAGGACGTGGCGAAATACATGCGCCGCTGGGATCTCGAGTTCTACGGAGGTCAATGGCGTCCCCGTGGCGACGCACTCGGCCAGGAATACCAGGATCGCTTCAATGCCATCGGCTGGCGTGATGCCGAGGGCTATTACAAACTGGGGCGCTGGGCTGACGCCAACGCGGAGGTGCTGCCGCGCGCACGCGAACTGAGCTATCGCGCCTATCAGGCGGGCCTGCGCGCCAATCCCAACCATAATGGTGTTCGGCGTGAACTCGGCATGGAGATGGCAAAGGACGGCAGCGACGCCGGAACACCGCACGGCGAGTTCAAGGACACGCTCTCCGGCATCTCCATTCCGCTGCCACCGGGCTGGAATCGCGCCGATCCCATCAGTGGTGATGCCACCTGGATCGACCCCACCAGCGACACCGCCTACATCACTGCCAAGATCTTGCGCAATCTGCCCTCGCTGGCTGATTTCGGCGCCATCTGGTCTGGTCAGATGGCGTCCGTGCAGGGCAAAACCGGTTTCACCAGTCTGGCCGAAGAAAAGCTGACCTACGCCAAGGGCCAGGCGCGCCTGCTGCGCTATTCCTACCGCGAAGGCCGCTATCTGCGCATGGCCGCACTCATCGTCGCGATCAATCCTGCCGGCAACGCCGCCTTGCGCCTCGACGCCAACGGCGCCGACACCGAGGCCGAGGCGGTGCTCAAGCAGTTCACCTCGTTATTCGATCAGGTGATCATTCCCGACGCCAATACGCTACCTGGAGCGACGGATGCGGACGGTAAAGAAGCAAAAGATGGAAAAGACGGAAAGAAGTCGGGCGTAGTCGCGCCCACTACGCCGCCGCAGGGCGATGCGGGAAATTGAGCGGGGCTAGCCCCGGCGAGACCGTAAGAATCAGCCGGATGGGGTGACCTGGTCTCCTGCGTACCAATGACGATGCGCAGAGGAAAAATGGCTGGTCGCCATTTCTCACGCAGATCAACGGGATGCATTTCGAGGCCCCCCTGGCACCCCGCGCTGTCGCGGAATGCGGTGGACCAAGACCGCTGTCTTGGATTGCACTCCTGGCCATGCCCACTCCGCGACTCGATATTCCAACGCGCTCACTGAGGCTCGCTTGGCATTCCAGCGAAGGCGTGGTCACCGACACCGTCCCAACCATTGTACGGCCACGGAACGCCCGGTTTACACCTCATGCGGCATTTGTAGGCTCTGAAACGGTCTACACGAACCAACGGGGGATACCATGGGACCATTGACCTGGAAATTCGAACTTGCCGACTCCCGCGCGAGCGCAGCCACCGACTACGGCACCTACCTGGTCCAAGGGCAACCCGACAAAACCTGGGTCGCTGCCCTGATTCCGTGCGGGGACAAAGATCATCCGGTGCAGGTGCCCCCTTTCCGCACCGGGCGCCATACCTGCTTATCGGATGCCATGCGCGCTTGCCGCTACCACGCCGAGGACGCGTCGGACTGGTCCGGACGGATACCAGTGGGAGCGCGATGATCCTTTGCCGCGAGCACGGCCATTCCTCGCCCTGTGCCGAACTCGGGCATTCCGCGGCCGATAGTATTCGGCTCTTGGCAGTGGGGCCAGACCGCGCAACGATTCGCGAACAGGAAAACCTCGGTGATACCTCGGTGTCACCAATAAAGTCCTGACTCTTTAGCCGGAGTGGCGGAATTGGCAGACGCAGGGGACTTAAAATCCCCCGACCGCAAGGTCGTCCGGGTTCGATTCCCGGCCCCGGCAATAACTTACAGCTAAGAAGCGAAATGGCATAGTGGAACTATGGTGGATAAAGGCGAAGGGACGGAGAGCCCTTGGAACTCCGCCCGATCTGGTGTACCTACCACCAGCGCCACTACCGAACGGGATCCGCAATGACCGAGATCAAATACGTCTGCCGCTCATGTGAGACTCAATATGGGCACATCCCTAGTCTGATGGTGCGCCTCTTCCA
>JANPIY010000868.1:0-5186 GCA_031425255.1 Planctomycetota bacterium | reverse complement strand
CTTGGCGTCTTTGCGGTGAGAGATCTTCCCGCGCTCAGCCCAGTTCGAGGATCCCGAACGGTCGCAGGATCGCGGGAGGTCAGCCGCGATCACCTGGCTCGTCCGCTTGCACGGTCGGCACCGTCATTCGCTGAGATACAGGAACATCTCCGCCGCGTGCCAGGTATGAGGCGCCGAGATGCGCTGCTGGGTATAGGCCGGTGAGACCAGCGTCATGCCGGTGTAGTCGGCTTCTGACGCCCGTGCTTCCCAGCTCAGGGGGAAGCCGACCGCCGGCAGCACGGGAGCCTTGCGGTAGAAGTGATCGCTGGCCCAACCCAGGTACGGGTAGGGTTGGCGACCGCGACTGTCGAAGCCGGGCTGGCCGACGTGTTCATCGCGGTAGTCCATCCAGAACAGAGCGGAGTAGCTGTCCCCGACCGCGGGGATCTTCCAGGGATCGGGGAGCCCCAGCGCCCGCAACCCGAACTTCAACCACTTGGTCTGATAGACCGGGCGCGGAGCGAAGTCGCTGTTCCCGCGGATGTGGTCGCCGACGCGGAAGGACTCGGCTTCCTTCAGCACGGTCGCGACGATCGGATGGTTGGCATCCCCCACCAGCGACACCAGGTACAACACCTGACCGAGATTGTCGGGCTCACGCTGGTTCTTGTTGTTGCGGTCGAACGGCTCACGCAGATCCCGGATCCACGGCGTGATGAGGTCGAGGTTTCCGGTGCGGTCCAGGACCATCGCCATCATCGCGCCGTCGCGGTACCAGGGTTTCTTATAGACCATGAAGTTCGGCAGCGGCTTGCCGTCGACGATGTTGAGCAGGATCTCGTGGTGCAGGATGCGCAGCAGCGCCGCGGTCTTCGCGTCGCGTTTGCCATCATCAAAGGTCGGCAGCCTGACCGGCGCGGCGGTCAGGCTGGTGCGCATACCGCCTTCGCTCAACCACACGCCCTGCTCATCCTCGCTGATCACCACCTGCTGCGGTTGCGGCCCGTTCACGGTGAGGGTGACCGTCAGGGCTTCGGCGCGGATCACCGCGGCACCCACATCCCAGCGCTTCAGGACAGCCCCCGTGCGCGCGTCAACCAGCTCGCCGGCGCGATACATCAGTTTCTGACGCGCTCCGCATCCGAAGAGGAAGAACGCCGGCTCCGCCAGGATCATCGACTCGCCCACGGTTTTTTCCGCCGCCGCCACCGCCGGCCATGGCAACGTCAGCAGGACCAGGACCAGGCAGGGGAAGATGTGCCGGAAACGGAGGGGTGTGGGCATGAGATGATCCTCACGTGGATGAGCAGGGGATGACGTCGTCAGAGACGACGAACCCTAGCCAGCGCTGCGGGGAGCGGGCAACCCCGTTTCGCGGATTATTTTTCGCGTTTTGCGCAGGCATCCACCCACGGACCCGTGGCCAGCCCTGGTGATACCAATGAGCGGAGAAGAGGTCGACCAGTGCCGACGTCGTCACTTCGCTGGGTCATCGCCCCCGATGCGCTGATTGCGTTCATAGACCGGAAGGTTGGGGAGCAACCGCACCATCGTGTCCATCCCGGTGTGCGACCAGTCGTTGGTGGAATTCCACAGCGGCGCCGTCAGCCGCAGGGTGACGGTCCGACGCCCGTCGGCCTGTGAACCTGGGAACAACGCCTCACCGCTCAGGCGGACCTCGACGAACGCCCGGCGTCCGGTCAGGGCGGTGATCGGGCCGAGGGTGGCTTTGGCCGGGCCGGTGACCCTGGCTTGGACCTGGGCGATGGTCACCTCGCCATCGAGCGTGAACACATAGCGGAACGACAGCTGATCGCTGACGCGTGATGGCCAACGGCTGCGGTTGTGCAGGGTCGCTTCGAGTTCGACCCCATTGGGCACCACCCCGGCTTCGCGGGCGGAGACGAAGAACTCACGATCGGTGCGCTTCAGATCGTCGCTGTCCTGGCGCGGGTCGGCGGGTGGGAAACGATCATCGGGCAGGGCTGTTCCCGTGCTGGCCCCGTCCGCACACAACCAGGCGAGGCTGGCCATGAACCCGGCGTTGTAGTCGAGTGCGACCTCGTTGAATTGCGAATCCATGACGTCCTGCACCGGGCGATCCTTGGCATCCCATTGGTAAGTGTCCTTGAACACCGGCGCGCTGCGATTGGGGAAGACATACCAGAAGCCATCGCCGGTGCCGTCGGGTCGGCGTTGCCATGGGCGCTGTTCCTTACCGCACAGGAAGACGTCGTTGTGATCGGGGCCGGCTACCAGCGCACCATAGAGGACATGACGGCAGCTGCGTCGATCGTCGGCTTTTCCTGGGATCACATGGTCGAAGCCGGCCCACGCGCCAAAGGCACCACGGTGATGGACATCATTGAAGGGCTGGGCACCGAAGCCGACCAGATAACTGCGACCATAGGGATTCGCCCCGAGCGCGTAGTCGACCTGACGGCGGGCTTCCTTGGCGAAGAGCGGCTTCATCTGGCCGGTGGTCAATTGGCCACGCCAACTCACGTTGCCGGGGAGCGGGGGGCTCTGCTCGACGAAGCGACTATAATGCAGCGCGATGGTCGCGGCATTGTTGGCATGTCGCAGGCTGCCGTATTCGTGCGCGTCCCATTCGCGCAGCCGGAGCCCACCGCCGGTGGCGCGGTACTGGGTGAAACGCACGCAATAGAGCTGCAATTCGCCGTGGAAGCGGGGATCCTGCGGGAGCAGGCGCATGAGATTGAAGGCGCCAAGCTTGCCGAAGCCACCGGCGCCGAAGTCCTTCCACCAGTCGTTGCCCCATTCGGCGCGGTAGCCGCCTTCGTATACCGCCAACGCGAGGTCGAGCCAACGCGTGGTGGTGGAATTTTTGGCGCGGTGCGCCCGCTGCAGGAAACTGGCGGCGGTCATGATCTTGTCGAAGGGATCCGCCCGATACCCGGTTTGGACGACCTGGCCGTCGGCGCGCAGGGCTTGGCTCCGACGCGTGCGGATGGCGTCCTGCTCGGTCTTGGGCAGCCCTTCGGTGATGACCGGACCGGCGTTGGCATGAGCGAACAGAACGAGTTGTTCGGCGCGGGTCAGCAGCAGATCAGAAAAGCGCTGCGCGTCGAAATCGGCGAAGCCGCGCCTGGCCTTCAACAGTGCCCCGTGGTCGCGGATCACCATCGACGAGGCCGCCATCGCGGCGGCCATGGCGGCGGGGATGTCGCCGGCGGGGACCTGCTTGTTCACGCGGAAGGTCGGGCGGTTGGTCATCAGGTGAGCGACTTCAGCGGCACCCCACAGGGCATGCACGGCCGGATCGGGAACGCCCTCGCGACCACCACATCCGATCACCACCTCGAGGTCCTTCGCTGGATCGGCGCAGTCCGGATTGAGCACACAGGCGACGAAGTAGCGGTTCACATGGATGAGGCTCTCCAGCAGGTCATCCATCTGTGCGGTCTTGGTCCAGCCCTCGGGTTCTTCGATCGCGGACCATGCCACGGTCATCGCTGTGAACGACATGGTGAGGTTGGCGGTCCAGTGGTCGCCGGCATCGAACCAGCCGCCGCTGAGGTCCTTGCCGATGTCCTTGCCATCGCCCAGGCAGGCGTCGCCGCGCCAGGCCACGCGATTGTTCGGCGATCGCCGCCCCGACTGCTGCGCTTCCAGGAAGTAGAGCGTCTTCTGCAAGGCTTCGGCGTAGTTGAAGCCGGACTCGGCGGCCTGGATCGGGCCGACGGCCACCGCCACGGTCCACCCGGCGAGGGTACGGAGGAGGAGCCGGCGAAGTGACATGGAGGTGCTCCTGGAGCCTGGGGCGCGTCATTACCGAATCGATTCGGTAAGAGCCTCTGAAACGCCTACCCTCATCCCCTGTGACGCCCGATCCGATCAGCGTGCCGAGGCGACGGGCGCTGCACAGGTCGCTCCCGCGTGGAGGTGGTACGGCAGGGCGGTGGAGATCTGCTTCGCCCCCGAGTGGGCGATCTTGGCCATCAGCAGCTCCACTGCGGCCCGTCCCATCGCGGCCGCCGGAATGAGTGCCGTGGTCAGGTCGAGGCCATGGCAGGCGAATGGTTCCGGGTGGAAGGTGACGAGCGACAGGTCACGCGGCACGCTCCACCCCCGTTCCAAAGCGGCGACCAGCAGCGGCAGGGCGTCCTGCGCGCCGTAGGTCAGCACCGCAGTCGGACGATCATCGCCGCTGAGCAGGCGTCGCGCGGTGGGCAGGCGTTCGGCCGCACTGGCCCAATGGTCGCCGAGGTGCATCCGCGGTACCAGGCCCGCTGTGCTCATCGCCTCCTGATAGCCCGCCAACCGCTCGGCGTGGCTGTAGTGGGGGCCGGCATTATCGCTGTGCCAGGCGATGCGCGTGTGCCCGAGCGCAAGCAGGTGTTCAGTCGCTAAGCGCGCTCCGCCGCGGTCATCGGGGAAGGCCGCATCATGCGGTTGCCGCTGATTCAGCCACACCGTGGGGATTCCGTGTTCGCGCAGCAGGTCGATGAAGTGGTCCGGGGCTTCGGCGACGTAGTCGATCAACAAGCCATCGACCGCCCATTCGCGCACCAGGCGCGGCAAGGCCGTCCCATCGGTGAGTTCATCGTCGGGCAGTCGTGCCACGGTCAGCGACAGGCCGCGCGCATGCAGATGGTCCAACAACCCCAGCCAGAGATCGACGAACGGCGAGATGCGTCCGGGCCGGGTCGACAACACCAGGCCGATGGCATCGCACCGTCCCGTGCGCAGCGATCGTGCGGCCGCGCTCGGACGATAGTTCAGCTGGCGGGCGATATCCTGGATCTCGGCGATCCGTGCGCTGCTGGCACCGGATTCCTTGAACTTGCCATTGAGCACACACGACACCGTCGACTGCGCCGCCCGGGCGGCGCGCGCGATCTGCGCGATGGTGACACGTCCAGTCCGAGCAGGCATTGGCGCATGCGATTAGCTGCCCGCACCCCGGCATCAAGGATCATGAGGTTGCGAGGCGCTGGGCGACGAGACGGGTGTGCGCAGATCCAGCGCGCTCTCACCTGGAGAACCACCGCGGTGGGAAGGCACTCCCATCACTGGATCGAACGAGCTGAAGGCAGGTTTGGCGCACTCGAGTGGATTCGAACCACTGGCCTTCGCCTTCGGAGGGCTCCGACGTGCATAATAGCGGCAATCTCGACTAATCAGAATCATCAGAATCAACGTGTTAATTGAGATAGCGCAAAACTGTGATTGTCCATGAT
>JANPIY010000867.1:0-2228 GCA_031425255.1 Planctomycetota bacterium | reverse complement strand
CAGGCGGGGTCGCTCGACGCCGTGGTGGTCTATAGCGCCAATGCCAAGGCCACCCTCGCCGACTTCATCGCGTTGCCCATCGATCTGCCGCAAGCGCGCGCGATCCAGCCTTTCGCGGTGTCGAAGCAGACCAGACATCCGCACCTGATGCAGCGCCTGCAGCAGGCCCTCACCGCCCCGACCTCGCGTGCACGCTACACTGCGGCCGGCTTCCGCTGGCACGCTCCATGAAGAAATGGCGCTGGCCGGGGTCCGACGGGTGGTTCCTCATCGCCATGGGTTCGGCCCTCGGCCTGTATGTCCTGCTCATCCTCAGCCTGCTGGTGGTCGACGCCGCGCGCACGCGGCTGGACGTGATCTGGCAGGCGGTGCAGGAACCGGAGATCCTCTACGCCATCAAGCTGAGCATCTTCTCCTGCACCATCAGCGCGCTGATGTCGGTGGTGGTGGCGGTGCCGATCGGCTACCTGATGGCGCGCGCACGTTTCCCTGGGCGTCTGCTCATCGATGTCTGCCTGGACATCCCCATCGTCCTGCCGCCGCTGGTCATCGGTCTGAGCCTACTGCTGCTGTTCCAGACGCCGGTCGGACGCGCGCTCGAACAGTCGTTCCAGGCGGTCACCGGCAGCGGCATCACCTACGAGGTGCCGGCGGTCATCCTCGCGCAGTTCATGGTCGCCTGCGCTTTTGCCGTGCGGACCATGCGTGCCACCTTCGACCAGACCAATCCACGCGCCGAACAGGTGGCCCTCACGCTGGGTTGCACGCGCTGGCAGGCCTTCCGCCTGGTGGCGCTGCCGGAGGCGTGGAAGGGCGTCATCACCGCCGGCACGCTGGCCTGGGCGCGCGCGCTCGGCGAGTTCGGACCGATCCTGGTCTTCGCTGGCGCCACCCGCCAGCGTACCGAGGTGCTCTCCACCACGGTGTTCCTCGAACTGAGCATGGGTCGGCTCGACACCGCGATCGCGGTGTCCCTGGTGATGATCATCATCGCCATCGCCGTGCTGCTGCTGGTCCGGCGCTGGGGTGTCGGCACGGAGACGGTGCGCTGATGCTACAGCTCGAACACCTCGACGTGCGCGCCGGCGCTTTCGCCCTGCACGACATCTCACTGGAGGTCCCGCTCGGCGATTACGCCATCCTGATGGGCAACACGGGCAGCGGGAAGACCACCCTGCTGGAAGCCATCTGCGGTCTGCGCCCGGTGGCCGCCGGCACCGTACGCGTGGCCGACCAGGACATCGACGGGCTGCCGCCGCGCGCCCGCGGGATCGGCTACCTGCCGCAGGATCTCGCGCTGTTCTCCACCATGAACGTGCGCGAGCACCTCGGCTTCGCCCTCGCCATCCGCCGCACCCCGGAAAGCCAGATCGTCCGGCGGGTGACTGAGCTCGCCAACCTGCTCGGCCTCACGGCGCTGTTGGAGCGCATGCCGGCGCACCTGAGCGGCGGCGAGAAGCAGCGCGTCGCCCTGGGGCGCGCCCTCGCGGCCCGCCCGAGCGTGCTGCTGCTCGACGAACCCTTCAGCGCCCTCGACGATCAGACGCGCGAGACCATGTACGCGCTCATGCAGACGGTGCAGAAGGCGACCGGGGCGACCGTGCTGCACGTCACCCACAGCCACCATGAGGCCTGCGCGCTGGGCGATCACGTGTTCATGTTGTCCGCCGGCCGCATCACCCGGCTCGACTAGCAGCCACCCTCGGAGGACGCCCATGCGCATCACCGTCGAATACTGGAATCAGGTGAAGGCCGCCACCGGGTCGGCCGGCGAGATCCTCGAGGTCGGAGCCGGCACCGACGCCGGCGCGCTGTTGCGCCAGGTGGCCGAGCGTTACGGCAATCCGCTGCATGATCTCCTCATGGCCGCTGACGGCAGCCTGCGACCGTCCACCATCGTCAGCCTCAACGGCGAGCTCGCCTCGTGCCGCGTCGCGCGCCCGCTGCATGACGGCGATGTGATCGCGCTGCTACTGCCTGTGGCGGGCGGCTGAGATGACCGGCCTCCCGGACGACCTGCCGGAACTCGACGCCGAGGAACGTGCCACCTACGAATGGCAGATGTGGGTGGACGGCTTCGGCGAGGCCGGCCAGCGCCGCCTGAAGGACGCCAGCGTCCTGGTCTCGCGCGTGGGCGGAGTGGGCGGCACCGCGGCATATTATCTGGCCGCCGCCGGCATCGGGCGACTGGTGCTGGCGCATGCCGGCGTGGTCGAACCGAGCGATCT
>JANPIY010000866.1:0-1969 GCA_031425255.1 Planctomycetota bacterium | reverse complement strand
CCAGACGATCGCGGGGAGAAACGGAACGAGGATCAGGACGCAGAGGATGACTGCTGCGCCGAGCGTCGCGGTGAGCATCATCGTGGCGAAGCGATTGCGTGTGAGGGGTCTTCTTCGAACATCTGGGAGGAGCCTTGAGTGCGCGGCGGCGGAGCGCTGGGATGACACGCGGCGGGGCGACGCTGGACCAGTGGCGGCGACATCAACGATGAGCCAGAGCGGCTCTGTTGACCGGGTTCACGCCATGAGTGCTCCCACGGGCCGCCGAGCCGAAAATGGGAGCTGCGGACCATATCCGAACCGCATGACGATGTCGGGACGTCGCCCGGGCGTCCCGACGAGCGCCGCGAGGTCCCGCCGCAGGCTTACCACCTCGACGGGCTGGTTGACGAAGGCGTGCCTGATACCCAGCGCCGTGGCCTGCAAGGCGAATCGCTGGCAAGCGCGACCGGCACGAACCCAGTGGTCCTGGTCATCCCGCCGCGACACGAAAACCGCCACGCCGGCGGAGGACCGGAGCTGGCGCGCATACTTGTCGTTCTCGGCCCGCGCACGGAAAACCCAGTCGAAGACGTGCGGTCCCAGCCACTCCGGCAGCGGGGGATTGCCGCTCGCCGCGCCGAACAGGCCGTCGCCGGCCTCGATTGCCTCGCGTGGACTGAACCGCAGCCAGCTCCTCAGTTCCCGCACGAAAGCCGCGTCCGCCATCTGCGTGCCGTTGCCGGCGACCACCAGGTCCCGCACCCGGTCCATCCGCGAACGGTCGCTGATCAGTTCCAGGTCCACACCAGACACCGCGGCCGCCTGAGCCAAGACCCGGAGATCTGCCGCGCTGACCGGCCTGCCATCATAATCCGCGCGGGTCGATTGGCGGTGCGGAATCGCATCGAACAGGGGGGAGACTTCCGCGCCGCCGGCCTCGTGATCGATGGAGATCGAGCCGTCGCCCGCCGCATCGAAGCGGAGCTCGCCCAGGCGGCCCCTGGCACGCAGGGCAAGGGTGAGATTCTCGGCGGCGCAGCCCAGGCTTGCGAACAGGTGATGGTCGTCCGGGTCCACCACCGGCGTGCGTCGCGCGAAGTCCGGCAGGATGTCGATCCGCCCGGGCGCGACGCGATAGAGCCAGGGCTGGGTGTTGTGGCCGCTGGGGGCGAGGGACGCGAAGCGGATGAAGTCCAGCACGTCCGGCTGCGCGGCGAGCTCGGCCCGCATGGCCGCAACCAAGGCGCCGTAGCCGTCCATCGAACCCATCCGGCGAAGGCCGACAGCGGTCGCGCCGGCCCCGGCGACCGCGAGGCCGGCCAGGACAACCAGGCGCCTGTTCATGATGTCGCCTCATCGGTCGCGAGGGGATGCGCGCGGGATCGCCACCCCTGCATCCATTTCACCATTTCCACCACAACGACCGGCGTCAGCGCGCCCGCCGCCACCACACCCCAATCGGCCCAGGACAGCGCCACCGTCCGCAGCACCTCGCGCAGCAGCGGCGCCTCCACCGCGGCAATCTGCAAGGCCACGCAAATGCCGGTCGCGCCCCAGAGCCAGCCATTGGTGAACAGGCGCGACGTCAGCGCAGAGCGGCTTCGCGAGCGCGCGCTGAAGGCGTGCAGCACCTGCGCCATGGCCAGGGTCATGAAGGCGATGGTGACGGCGTGGCGCAGCCCTTCGCCCTCCATCTCATACCAGCGCATCCCGACCGCAAAGGCCACCAGCGTGCAGCCGGCCAGCAGGCTCCCTTGCCAGACGATCAGCCAGCCAAAGGAGGGCGTCATCAGCGGTTCGGCCGGGTCGCGCGGCGGGCGGCGCATCACATCCGGCGCCGAGGGCTCCAGCGCCAAAGCCATCGCCGGGAAGATGTCGGTGACGAGGTTCAGCCACAGGATCTGAATGACGCCGAGCGGCAGCGGCCAGCCGAGCATGATCGCGGCGCCCACCGTGACGATCTCGGCGAAGTTGCAGGAGAACAGGT
>JANPIY010000865.1:0-1972 GCA_031425255.1 Planctomycetota bacterium | reverse complement strand
CGTTCTCGGATACCCTGAGGCCCATGCCTCGACTCCTCTCGCTGCCGTTGGCCACCATCCGATTTGGTCGCGCAATCCGGTGCACGCTGTTCGGTGCGGCGCTGTTGATGTTTGGCTAACACGCGAGTAACGCGCAGCCAGCGACAGGTGCGGACGGCTCGAGTAGATCATCGCATCGCTGGGTGTGTCTTTCACTGCCTGCTTGCAGAGTTCTGGGATCTCATCGGTCCCCGGCATGCTCTCGACGACGAACATGCCGTAGACGGTCCCTTTGCCAAGGATCTCCCATGTGCGGCTGACCGCTACGTCGCCGGATTTACGCCCGGCCTCAGCAACGCGTGTCAGCATCCGATCCATCGCCAAGACGGTAACGTCGGTGCTGAAACGTCCCGTCTTCACATCCGGCATGTGGACCCGGGTAAGCGTGACAACCTCCGGCTCTTACTGGCGCGACTGCGCGCCGAGGGCTCCGGGAAAGAACAACAGCCGGCGCAGGCAGTCTTGGAGAGCTCGGCGCACATGATGAACATTTGAAATCGCTCTCTGTTGCTCACGGTATGGGCGTCGCGCGCGTCGCCGCGGTGTCGAATGCCGTGGCTAGGCGTCGGAGCGCGTCGGCCGTCTCGGTGACCTGCACGGGGGAGCGGTTATCGAAATGGGCAGCGATGGCGGCCCCGAGGCGCTCGAATTCGCGGTGGGCTGCACGCCGACCTGCGCTCGTGAGCTGCGCATCTCGTCGGCGCCCATCGTCGGTAGCGAGGCGCCTGATGTGGCCAGCCTGCTCGAGCCGCTGCAGAAGGGCGGTCACGGCGCCGCTCGTGAGACCGAGCGCCGCGCCGAGGTGGCCCGGGCTCACGGGACCACGCTCCATCACGTTGATGGCGCGCACGGCCGTACGGTCGACGCTGAGTGCCGCCGCAGTGTGTGCATCGAAACGGTCCATCGCTCCATAGAGCGCGCGCACGCCGTCGAGCAGCGCAAGAATCGCCGGCGCGGGAGCCGATGGCGCCGACGGTGCCGGGGCCTCGGGTGTCTTGACCATAAAGATATCTCTCTTTATCATGAAGATACAGGTCGTCGGATCGTCCGACAACCACGCTATCGACCCCTTCGTTGCCGACAACGCCATGTGGATGCATCAGTTTGTGACCACCACGGACCTTACACCCGCGCAGATCTGGCCAGCGCTCGCTGATGTGGCCCGGTGGCCTACCGTGGATCACAACATCGAGTGCCTTGTTATCGAGAGTGAGCCCGCCCCGGGCGTGCGATTCACTCTCAAGCCAAAAGGCGGCCCGACACTCTCGTTTCGCATTGGGCGCTTCGAGGCGCCTACGCAGTATTCTGATATATGCCGGATGCCGTTGGCCACCATGGAGACCGTCCACGAATTGATGGCGGGGCCGATCACGACGGTCCGGGTGCGGATCGAGATCGTTGGGCTGCTTGCCCCACTCTGGGGGCGGCTCGTCGGGCGCACGCATGCATCGGGCCTGCCTGCGCAAACGGAGCGCCTCCTCGCACGTGCGCGCACGCTGGGCACGTAGCGGGCTGCTGCGCCGAGCAAGGCGCGCGCGTATGCACGCACCACGTCGAGTGTCTGGAATCGCTCATCGTGTGGGCGTTTCAACTCTACACTCAAGAGGGGGTACATCCGGCAACTCCAATAAATGACGCACGGATCTCGAGGAGGAGTAGGCGTCATCGCGGTTCCCGTGGGCCATGCGCTTGAGCACTTTCATCTTTGTTGTTTCGGTCTTGGAGGACGCCAATCGAGAGCGGATAGCGGCAGTGCACGACGATGCCATGCAGATGCCGTTCGAGCGACGAAGCGCTGGAGCGGCACGGGGCGGCTGACGCACCACCGCGATCCGCCACGGTCCGCTGTCGCGGCGCATTGGGCCGAGCAGCACAGGCCCCCCGAGGCGCCGCCACGGCCCACCGTTCACTTCCGACCGGAGCGTGCCGAGAC
>JANPIY010000864.1:0-2412 GCA_031425255.1 Planctomycetota bacterium | reverse complement strand
GCCTCATGAGCGGACGAACGCCGACGCGCCAAGCCTTCGGAAATCACACCAGCGACTTCATGTCGATGACGAAGCGGTAGCGCACGTCCTGCTTGAGCATGCGCTCCCACGCCTGGTTGATGTCCTGGATGGGAATCAGCTCGATATCGGAAACGATGCCGTGCTGGGCGCAGAACTCGAGCATCTCCTGGGTCTCAGCGATGCCGCCGATGGCCGAGCCGGCGAAGTGGCGACGGGGCAGGAGCAGATTGAAGGCGGCGACCGGGATCGGGCGCTCGGGCGCTCCCACCAGGGTCAGGGTGCCGTCGAGCTTGAGCAGACCCAGGTAGGCATTGATGTCATGGTCGGCGGAGACCGCATCGAGGATGAAGTGGAAGCTGGCCTGGTGCTTGCGCATCGCCTCGGCATCGGTGGAGACGACGACCTCATGCGCCCCCAGCCGCAGGCCGTCCGCGACCTTTTGCGGAGAAGTAGTGAAGAGCACGACGTGGGCGCCAAATGCGCGCGCGAACTTCACCGCCATGTGGCCGAGCCCGCCCAATCCGACGATGCCGACCTTCTGCCCAGGGCCGACCTTCCAGTGGCGCAGCGGCGAGTAGGTGGTGATGCCAGCGCACAGCAGCGGCGCGGTGGCGGCGAGATCCATTCCGGCGGGCACGCGCAGGACGAACGCCTCGTCCACCACGATGCTGCTCGAATACCCGCCCAGGGTGTGACCACCGAGATGTTTGTCGGCGCCGTGGGAGGTGAAGGTCGGGAAGGTCTGGCAAAACTGCTCCAGACCTCGGCGACAGCTCTCGCAAGTCCGGCATGAATCGTCCATGCAGCCGACCGCGCTGAGGTCGCCCGGCTTGAACTTGGCGACGCGTTCACCGACGCGCGTGACGCGGCCGACGATCTCGTGGCCCGGGACGCAGGGGAAGATGGTGTTGTGCCACTCGTCGCGCGCCTGGTGCAGGTCCGAATGGCAGACCCCGCAGAAGAGGATCTCCATCTCGACGTCGGTCGGTCCGGGCTCGCGCCGCGCAATGCGCAGCGGTGCGAGAGGTGCGGTGGCATGGGTGGCGGCGAAGGCGCGGGTGGGAGTCATACGGGGAGTAGACTGCAGCGATCGCATGAGCTATTGGAAAAGGGAGGCCTCTCCTCACTCCGGCGGGCCAAGTGACCGCGGGCAAAACAAAAACACCTGCAGCAGGTGCGATCGGTCCCCTCATCAATGAAGCCGAGGGTGCGTTCCTGGCCTGGTCGGCCACGTTCGCACACATCCTTCGGATTGGGTTCCCGCAGTTGGTGACGTGCGAACCTGGACGGAGAGGTGGCTGCTAGAGCGGAGGCGAGGGGCGTCCGGGAAATGGCAGCTCTAGGCCATATGTTGGCCGATATACACCCGACTTGGAAGTCCAGTCATGTTCATTTCACTTTTTGAAATCGAAGGGCCATAGCGCCAAATCAACCGGCAGCAGCACTGTATCGGCCACAATATCGACTGGGAAACTGAGAATGGCCGCGACGACGAAAAAATACCTTGGAATTGGAACCGATTGGGGCGGGTTAACTATCAGTTCGAAATCGGAAGCGATCGCCTGACCTGGATATGCCCCCGCCCAGTTCCCGGAGTTCTTTATTCTAGTTTCGCCGGTGCCTGCACACCCTTGTAAGCCAATCAACATGATGAACGCAAGCGTGATGATATTCGGCTTCATGCTGTTCTCGCTTTTTCCGCTTGGGTCATGATTTGTATGTAATCGTTCGATATCTTTTGTCAACGATCGACTACCTGTCTATTCAAATGGCCGTGATGCGTAACAGCTTAACTAGACTCAGTTTCCAACCGCCGGCTCGTTGGCCGGCTGCCCTTTCGAGTCGAGGCACGCCCAGGTCTGGCCTGAGATTTCCCTATATTACCAAGGGTTTCGGATTTCGCTAAAAACGGCGCGGCTTTGATCAGGGCCACTTCCTCCCAGATCGCCCCTGCGATTGGTCATCAGCCAGACATTCCCTCCCGCTCAGTGATCGTGCCGCCGTGGCGGACGAATTGCCCAGACGAGTTCACTCAACAAGCCATCACGTCAAACCGGCTCGTCCTTCGCGTTCATGACCAATCCTCCAAGCCCAACCCCCGCACGTGGGCGAAGTACTTGGTATTGTTGGTGACCAGCGTCAGTCCGAGCGTCAGGGCATGCGCAGCGATGAGCAGGTTTGGCAGCCCGGAGGGACGCCCCTTCGCCTCAAGCTCGACCTTGAGCGCACCAGCGCGCGCTGCGGCTTCGCCATCGAATGGCAGGGTCGCGATCAGCGCGAGGAATCCCTCGACCGCTGCGGTGAGCTTCGGCGACCTGCGCTTCATGACGCCATAGCGCAATTCGAAAGCGGAGATGGCACTGACCGCGATAGCGAAGGGCTTCTGCGCGG
>JANPIY010000863.1:0-12063 GCA_031425255.1 Planctomycetota bacterium | reverse complement strand
TTCGCCGCCCTGGCGCTGGCCATAGACGCCCTGCACCAGGCGGAAGGGCTTGAAGACCTTGTCGGGATCGATGGCGCCGGCGTGCAGCGCATCGAGGGTCGACTTGTACTTGGCCAGTTCCTGCTCCACCACGGTGGAGAGCGGCTTCTTGGGGATCGGCAGGCTGGGGGCGGTGATGGGCGGCGTCATGGCGGTCTCGCTGGTGTGAAGGCGAACCGTAGCGGCCCAGGCGATTTTGCTACATACGCATGGGGCAAGGCGCGGCATGCGGGGTACGTATGGGCCCGCGCGTGGGTCGTCGCACGGATGTCCTCTTATCGCAGGCCTCGGCGGACCTAGCCTCCGCACCCCAGGAGATGGCCATGCGCGAGGTCTGGATCAGCCGACTCGGGCACGCCTTCCCTGGGCCGCCGGTGCCGCAGGACGAGGCGGTGCGCTGGATGGAACCGCGCCTGCGCCCCGGCGCCGATCACGAACGCTTCCTGCGCTTCGCCGCGCGTTCGGGCATCGCCTTCCGCCACTCGGTGCTCGACATCCACGGCGCCGAGGGCGAGGCGTTCTATCCCACCGGTACCGCCGTCGCGGCGGCGGACATGGGCCAGCGCAGTCGCGCCTTCGACGCCAAGGCCTTGCCGCTGGCGCTGGCGGCAGTGGCCAAGGCCTGCCCCGACGGGGTCGGCGCGATCACCCACATCGTGGTCGCCACCTGCACCGGGGCGGTCGCCCCCGGCCTCGACATCCAACTCGCCAAGGCGCTCGGTCTGCGCTGTGACGTGCGCCGCACCTGCATCACCTTCATGGGCTGCTACGCCGCCATCCCGGCGCTGCGCACGGCGTGGTACACCTGCCGCGCCGAGCCCACCGCCCGGGTTTTGGTGGTGTGCTGCGAACTCAGCACCCTGCACCTCAAGCCCGGCCCGGAGGACGACAAGCTGATCGCCGCCCTCCTGTTCGCCGATGGTGCGAGCGCGGCGGTGGTCGAGTCCTCGCCGACGCCCAGCGGTCTCGGCCTGCGCATCGCGGGTGATGGCAGCGCCCTGCTCCCCGACAGCGAGGACCAGATGACCTGGCAGGCCGGTCATGACGGCTTTTCGCTGACCATCTCGCCGAAAGTCCACGGCTCGATCGGTCAGGACATCAAGCCGTTCGCGGAGCAGCTGCTCGGCGCGGGGCGCGCGATCGGCTCGGTGCGCTGGGCGGTGCACCCAGGAGGACCGCGCATCATCGAATCGGTGGAGCGGAAGCTGGGTCTATCAGAAGGCGCCTTGGCCAACAGCCGCCGGGCGCTGGCGGAAGGCGGCAATCGCTCGTCGGCGACCATCATGACCATCCTCGAACGCGAACTGGAAAGCGCCTGGCGCGGCGACATCGCCCTGGTCGCCTTCGGTCCCGGCTTGACCGCCGATGCGTTGATGATCGAACGATGCCAGTGAGCTGGCCCTGGCTGATCCTGCGATGAAGCGTTTCCTCCCCCTCCTGGTCGCCCTGCTGATCACCCTAGCCCCGGTGTCGCTGGTGTTGGAGCTGCGCTCCGCCACCGGCAACGACGCCTGGATCGATACCGCCGGTCCGGCGTGGCGGGATCTGCAGGCGGTGGAGCAGCGCTTCGGCCGCGATGACGGCCTGCTCATCGGCGTGTTCGCCGATGATGTGCTGGCGCCGCCCGTGCTCGCGTGGCAGGCGCTGTTTGAAGAAAGCCTCGCCGCCTGCCCAGGCATCATCCGCCGCACCAGCCTGCTCACCGCGCAGGACATCGTGGTCGATGACCTCGGACCCGCGCCGGTGGCGCTGGTGCCACGCGCGCCGGAGTCCGTGACTCCTGCACTACGCGCGCGCATCCTGCACCATCCGCTCTACGCCGGCCTGCTGGTGGCGGCGGATGGACGCGCGGGTGGCATCCTCATCGACGTGGCGCCAGAGCTGGGTGAGGATGCTCTCGCCGCCCTGGCGACCCGGGTGCGCACCCTGCTGCACGACCAGCCGCCGCCGGTCGGCGTGCAGGCGGTGCTCGGCGGCCTGCCGGTGCAGAAGCAGGCGATCAACGACGCCGTGCTCAGCGACCAGCGGCTGACGGTACCGCTGAGCGTGGCGATCCACACCCTGCTGCTGCTGATCCTGCTGCGCCGCCCGCTGCTGATGGGGGTGCCGTTGCTGGCGTTGGCCGCGAGCCTAGGGTGGACCTACGCCCTCATCGCGCTCAGCGGCCAACCGCTGGATGCCATCCTGGGATTGCTGCCGCCGCTGGTGATGGGCGTGGCGGTGGCCGTGGCGTTGCACCTGGTCTACGGCTACGCGGCGCACATGACCCTGGGGAGCACCGCACCGCTGCGCGCGACGCTGCGTGCGCTCTGCGTGCCACTGCTCATCGCCACCGTGATCACCACCGTCAGCGTCGGTGGCCTGTGGTGGGGACCGGTGGAGGCGGTACGCCGTTTCGCGCCTTTCGCCGCGGCCGGCGTGGTCTTCGCCGCGCTCGCTCCGTTCCTGTGGCTGTGGGCCTTGCGCCCCTTCATCACGCCGGCCACCTGCCGTCACCTGCACGAGGGTCCCACCGGCGCACCGGTCGGACGTTGGCTGGGACGGATCGCCGCCACCTGCCTGCGGCGGCGGACGGCGGTGCTGATCACCTACGCCGGGTTGACGCTGCTGGCCTGCTGGCTGGTGACCAGGATCCGCAGTGACGCCGAATTCCTCGCCGCTTTGCCGGATCACGATCCGGTGCGCACCGCGCACGAACGCATCGATGCCGACCTTACCGGCATCCTGCCACTCGATCTGCTGATCGATCTCGATCATCCGGTGACCGCTGCCGACCTGCCGGCCTTGCGTCAGGCCACCGCGCTGGCGCGCCAGGATCCCACCATCGCCTATGCGGCGTCGCTCAGCGGAGTCGCCGATCTGCTCGCCGAGCGGCTGGACGCCGCACAGCAGCCCGTCAGCGACGATCTGGTGGCCGATCTGCGCCTGGGCGCGCGGCCGGCGTGGCAACGTTTCGTCGGCGTCGGTCTGGACGGCGGCAAGGATCACCTGGTCCGGCTGATGGCGCGCCAGCACGACATCAGCGTGGTGACCAATAGCGCGGCGGCCGACCGGCTAGCCCAGGCCGTCGCTCAGCTTTTGCCGGGCAGCCGGGTGATCGCCGCCAGCCCCAGCCACGTGCTGGCGGAGACCACGGCCGCGTTGATCCCCTCGGTGGGATGGACCCTCGCTCTCGCCCTCCCGCTCATCGCGCTCCTGGTGCTGGTGGTGGTGCGATCGTGGCGTCTGGCGCTGACCGCGCTGGTGTTGGCGGCGCTGCCCTTGCTCTTCACCTATGCCAGCCTGCCGCTGCTCGGCTGGTCGCTCGATATCGGCGTGGCGATGATCGCCTGCATCGCGCTGGGCATCATCATGGATGATGCCATCCACCTGACCTTCGCTGTCGCCCGCCACGATGAGCCCGGTTCGGCCAGCGGTGCCGCCACCATCGCCATCGGTCCGGTGCTGCTGGGCGCCACGCTGGCGATGTCGGCGTCGTTCCTCGCGTGCCTCTTCGGCCAGTTCGCTTACACCCGGCACTTCGGTGCGCTGCTGGCCACCGTGTTCATCATCGCGCTGGTGGTGAACCTCACCCTGACGCCCGCTCTGTTGGCGGGATTCCGGAGGCGCCGATGAGAACCCTCGTGCTGATCCTGACGATGCTCCTGGGCGGCGGCCATGCCGACGAGGCGCTGCTGCAGGGGCTGACCCTCAGCGACCATCTCGGCCAAGCCCACGACCTCGGCAGGGAAAGCGCAAGACGCCTGGTCCTGTTGTTCGACCTGCAGGCACGGGTCGATGCCAAGGCCTGGGATGACGGCACGAGTCCCGCCTTGCCCGCTGACCGTCAACTGCTGCGCATCCTCGATGGGGGCGCCATCGACGCGGCCGATCGCCCGCGGGTGATCGAACGCGTGACCACGGCCCTGGCCGGAACGGGCGTGGTCTTCCTCCTCGACTGGGATGGTGCTGTGCGCCAACGTCTCGGCGCGGCCACGGCTCCGGTGGTTATGGTCGCTTGCGATGCGCAGGGCGTCGAGGTCGGCCGCCTCAGCGGTCCACCCACCGCCGCCAACCGCACCAGCGCCCTCGCCCTCGTGCACATCGTTCCCGATCCGCCGCTGAGCGACCGCGTCGTACCCCGGCCCAAGACCGATCCGAAACGCATCCCATGAATGACCCGGCCACTCCTACCCTGCGTGGTCTCGACCTGGAGACCCACCTCACGACGCCGGCGATCCGGCAGCATTACGTCACCACCATGTTCGAGATGATCGCGCCGACCTACGACCGCTTCACGCGTGCGTTCTCGTTCGGCATGGACGTGGCCTGGAAGAATGAACTGCTCGGCCACCTCCGGCCGATGTTGCGCACCGACGCGCGGGTGCTCGACCTTGCCTGCGGCACCGGCGATCTCGCGGCCGCCCTGGCGCGGCTGGTGCCTGACGGACGGGTGCAAGGCATCGACGCCGCGCCGACCATGATCCACTGCGCCCGGGAACGTGGCCAGGAGATCGGCAACCTGCGCTTCGACGTCGGCGACATGATGCGGCTCGACGTGACGGATGCGTCGCAGGACGTCGTCACCATCGGTTACGGCCTGCGCAACGTGCCTGATCACCGCGTCGCCCTATGCGAGATCCACCGCGTGCTGAAGCCGGGCGGCGTGCTCGCCAACCTCGATTTCGCCCTGCCGGAGCCCGGCGCCTGGCGCTGGTTGTTCCTGCGCTACCTCAAGACCATGGGCGATCTCTATGGCTGGCTGTGGCACGGTGAACCCGCGGTCTACGGCTACATCAGCCGTTCGATCGCCCACTTCGTCACCATCCGGCAGTTGGCCGCGGACCTCGACGCCGCCGGCTTCACCACCACCTACGAATCGCCCAAGCTGAATGGTGGCGTGTGCCTGCACGTGGCGCATAAACGCTGAGAGCTCGCGTAAAGATTGATTCGAGCGCAGGACGCGGCATTGCGATTCCGGCTCTGCGCCCTCCGCGGACTTCCGGACAATTTTCTCAACGGCGACCCACAGCCGATATTCGCCACAGAGCGCACGGAGCGCACAGAGAAGAGCTGTCACCTCTGTGCGCTCTGTGAGCTCTGTGGCAAATATCCTCTCCCTCTCGGAGATAGGTGGCCATGGAGGGACTCGGTTGCCGATCAGCTAGAAGCGGCCAAGCCGCCAAGGGGCTCTGCGGTTTGAACGCTGCCAATCAAACGATTGAGTTCTGACTTCCGTCAGCGACCGGTGGCGACCAGGGCGGGTCTTGATGCTTCCGCATAGGTCACCATGCGGTCCAACGCGGGATCCCAGAGATAGAGAGAGAGGCAGGCCCTGATGTCGCGCAGCCGCCAGGACGTCCGCCCTGGGTTCTGCAGTTCGGGCATGGCCACCATGGTCTCGCGCAGGCGGTAGAACGGGATGCGGTGATTGAGGTGATGGACGTGATGGAAACCGATACTGCCGGTGAACCAGTGCATCATCGGACTCATCTCGAACATGCTGGAGGACTCGAGGGCGGCAGCGGTGTAGGACCACTCGTTGCGGCGCGTGAGTTTGACCGCAGGAAAATTGTGCTGGGCGTAGAACAGGTACGAACCGATCGCCATCGACAGCGCGCTGGGCACGATCTGCGCACAGACCGCGGTCACCCAGCCCCAATACCAGACGAGGCTGATGAACACCAGGAGATGGAGCAGCGCGGTGACCAAAGCGCCCCAATGACGATGCGGCTGACGGATGAAGGCCGCCGCGATCATGCCCCCGAGCATCAGGGTCACGTACCCGCCCAGCATGGTCAGACCGTGACGGGAGGCCCGATAGCGCAGGAGCGCCATGGGAGACAGGCGCGCCGCCATCGCCACCGTGATGATGGGGTAGGTGCCGATCGCCGATCCCAGTTGGCGGGCGTTGTTCTGGTGATGGTGATCATGGGTCTCCTGCCACACCGAGCGGATGGTCAAGAGGTAGATGCCGACCAGCGACATCAAGCCCTGGGCCAGTGGGTCACGGACGAAGAGCGCACCATGCAGGGTGTCGTGGTAGAAGATGAACAGACGGACCTGGACCAGTCCGACCACGAGACCCGCCAGGAGTTGGAATGGCCAGGATTGGAAATGGAAGATCAGCCACAGTCCGAGACCCAGGACGAGCAGTGTTTCGATCAGCAGACGCCAACTGGTCCAACGATGTTCGCTCTGGAACTCCCGAGAGGCCCGCACCAAGTCGGCGCCACCACGCGCAGCCGGGGCGCTGCTGGCGACTGGCTCGCAGCCGATCGCGGGTGCTTCCGTTGGACACATCATGGGCGAATGGCGTCCAAAGGGGGAACACGTGGGGAACAAGTGGGACCGGCGGAGGATCGGTTCGGACAGCCCTCGGCTGCCACGGTTTCATCCGGCGCGATGGCGGCTGTAGGGCACGGAGGTCACCGCTGCGCTGTAGGCATTTTTCCCAGCATGCGCGAGTGGATGAAGGATGCGTGAATTACCGATGAAAGCAGCCGCGAAATGGGGCGTCAGCTCAGCTTCGGACGCGACTCACGGCGCTGGATGGGGCCACTGCATCAGCAGGGCATGGTTGCAGGATTCCTCATCCGGGAGGTAATCGCGCACCACCCGCACCGGCTGCAACCCTGCGCGCAGTTGCGGAGTGATCACCGGATCGATGAGTCCGCCGCGCACCACCCGCTCTGCATACGCTTCAGGAGTCATCCGTTCGCGCTGAGCCCGGTAGCCAGACAAGCGGCTGCCGGCGAGAAAACGTTCGAGTCCGAGCATCCGCACGAGGTCGAAGCGTGCCTGGTAGAGTGCCCGCGCCACGCCACGTCCGCGCCAGGCTGGGCGTACCGCGACGTCGACCCCGTAGAGCGTGTTGCCGCTGGGGTCGTGGTTACGCAGGAAGCCGTCGTCGCTGGCGACGCCCCAGGTGTGATCGGGACTGTCGAGGTCCCAGTGCAGGATGTGCGCGGTCGCGGACGCCACCAGGTCGCCATCGTCGACCGCGCAGAGCGCACCGGCGGGAAAGCGCTGCACATGCATGGCGATCTGCTCGGGTCGCCACCACAGCGCGGGCGGAAATGGGGGCGGAAAACATTCGCGTTGGATCGTCAGCAGGCCCGGCAAGTCGGCGAGGGTGTAGGGACGGATGCGGAGCATGACGCTTTTCTAGGCCGCGAGTCCGCCGTCCAAAATCCGAAATCAGCGGGCGCTCCAAGGAAATTGGCAGCCGCACCGCCATCAACTCGCCTCTTTCCCGGCCGGCGTCCCCCCCTCATCCTCCAAACCATGCCCAGCTGGCGGATGCGATGATCCTGTTCAATTCATGGGGGCTGCTCGGTCTCCTAGCGCTTCCCGCCATCCTCGCGATCCACCTCTTCCTTCGGCGCTTCCGGCCGCGCGTGGTCACCGGCCTGTTCCTCTATGGGCCGACGGTGCGCACCCTTGCCGCCGGACGCACCCGTCAGCGCCTGCGGTGGCGCGCGAGCCTGGCTGGCGAACTGCTCGCGGCCCTGGCCATCACCTGGTATCTCTGCGATCCACACCTGGCTGGTGATCAGCAGGCCCGCCACCTGGTGGTGGTGCTCGACAGCCGTTGGCGCGTCGGTGCGTCGACGCCCAGCGGCAGCGTCGACGCGGCACTCCGCGCCCAGGTCGCCGAGCGCCTCGTCACCCTGGGCCGCGAGGACCGCGTCACGCTGATCACCAGCGGTGCCACGCCGACGGTGGCCTGCGGCCCGGCGGCGTCCCTCAGTGAGGCCCTTCGTGTGCTGGAGCGTTGGCGCCCCACCCAACCATGGCACGACCTGGACGACGCCCTGACCCTGGGGCGTTCGCTCGCCGAGGTGGGGGCGACGATGCTGCTGGCCAGCGATCGCGTGCCGGCGGTGCTGCCGCCTCGGGTCGGGGTCCTGGCCAGCGGACAACCCCTCGCCACCAGCGGGGTGGTCGACGCGCGCTGGCACGCCGACGCTGAAGGCCGGCGGATCGTGGTGCGGGTCCTGGCGCAAGGCGCCGCGGTGGTGCGCAGCGTGGAGCTGCGCCGCGGTCAGCAGGTGTTCGCACGCCAGGAGCTGCGCCTGGCGGACGGCGTCGCCACCACGGCGGTATTCCCCCTCCCAGACGAGGTGCGCGCAGACGTGGTGGTGGCACTCAGCGGCAACGATCCGCTACCGCTCGATGACCAGGTCACGCTCATCGCGCCCCCGGCGGCGACGGTGCTGCTGCGTCTGAGCGGCGGCGAGGCCACGGACGTGGTGATGAAACGGGTGCTCAAGGCGATCCCCGACGTGCGCCTGATGGAGGATCCGACCACCGCGGTGCAGGTGCAGGTCGGAGGTGAGATGCTGCCGCACGCCGGCACCTGGCGACTGCGTTTCGCTGCCGGCAACGCACCGCCGGTACTCGGCCCTTTCCTCACCCGGCGCGGGCATCCGACGTGTGGGGGCCTCGATTTCACCGGCGTGTTGTGGGCCGGCGGTGTGCCGGCGGCTGAGCTGCCAGGCGGCGCCACGGCGCTGGTCGAAGCCGGCGGTACGGTGCTGATCAGCGAGGAGCGCCGTGGCCGCGACCGCGATCTGACCCTGCATAGCGATCTCAGGAGTGGCAGCTTGACCCATCATCCCGCCTGGCCGGCGTTCGTCGCCAATCTCATCGCCGCCCGTCGCGCGGCGCTGCCCGGTGTGCGTCAGCCCAATGTGGTCGCGGGGCAGGAACAACTGGTGGTCCTGCCGCCTGGGCGATCGGAGATGATGCTGATCGCACCCGATGGTCGCGCGGGCCATCTCGCCGCCGCCGCCGACGGCACGGTGTTGATTCCTGGCCTGGACGACCATGGCGTGCATCGCCTGGTGCTTGCTGGCGGCACGGCTGATTGGGACCGGGTCAACCTCCTCCCCTGCGATGCCCGGCAGGGTGATCTGCGCGCGGCGGTCACCGCGTCGGTGGCCGCCGACGGCGAGGAACACGCGCTGGTGGAACGGCGCCGCCCGATGCTGATGCACCTGCTGCCGATCATCGCCGCCGCGCTCGCCGCGCTCGCCGGCTGGTCCGCCTTCAACCGTGAAGATGGCCGCGCGCTATGAGCCCCGGCTTCCACCTCCTCGAACCCTATGCGTTGGTGCTGCTGCTGCCGGCCCTGGCGGCCTGGTGGCTGTGGGCGCGCACCGGTCCTGGGTGCTGGCTGCGCCTGGCCATCCTCGCGTTGCTGGTGGTGGCCGCGGCCCGGCCGGAACTGGCCTGGGAACGTGGTGGCAGCGACGTGGTGCTGGTGCTCGACCGCTCCGCGAGCGTCGGGGAAGGCCGCCAGCGCCACGACGAACTCATCCGCCTGGTGGCCGCCCAGCGCCGCGCTGGCGACCGTCTCGGGGTGGTGCTGATGGGCGATGGCGCGGTGATCGCCCAGGGTTTGCAATCCACCGGGATGCCGCTGCTGGGCGATCATCCGCTGCGCGATAGTGGCAGCGACCTCGCCGGCGCCCTCACCCAGGCCGCCTCGCTGCTGTCGCCCAAGCGCAGCGCCCGGGTGATCGTGCACTCGGACGGTGAATCCACTGGCGTCGATCCCCGTGCCGCGGCGACCCGCCTGGGGTTGGCCACGGTGCCCATCGATGTGCTGGTCGAGGCTCGGCCGGCCCTGCCCGACGCGGCCGTGATCGAGGTCGAACTCCCGGCGGATCTGCGTCTGGGTGAGAGCTTCATCGGAGCCGTCCGGCTGATCAGCGACGCCGAGGAGGTGCGCGCCTGGCGGGTGTCCCGTGATGGCCGCGTCGTCGCCAGCGGCAGTGCGACGCTGCGGCCTTTTCAGCCGCTGACGGTGACCTTCGCCGATCGCCCGCCGCGCGCCGGCGTGCTCACCTATGCGGTAACGCTCGGCTCGCCACCCGCCGGTTCCAGGCTGGCGGCCCGCCTGGCGGAACTCGGACGTCGTGCGGCGGCCTTGCTGCCGCCGGGGACCGGCGGCGAGGCGGTCAAGTTCCTGACCTCGTTCGACGCCATCGCCGCCCGACCGGAAATGGAGGCCTTGTTCCAGCAGCTCGCCGAGCCGGGTGCGGTGCGCGATAACGCCCTCGCGCGAATCTTCGCCGAGGCCAATGATCAACTGGGGCCGGTCCTCGCCGGGCTGGCGAAAGACAAGATCCAGGAAGTCCTCGACGAACCGCTGATCGAGCGCGACCGGCAACCACTCAACAACACCGCCCTGGCGGCGCTGCGCGTCGCCGGTGGCGAGCGCGTGCTGGTGATGAGCGGCGACGGCGCCGAGGGCAACCTCGCACGCGCGCTGCGCGCGGCCGGCATGATCGTCGACCTGCGCGCGGAAGGGCCGATCGGCCTCGACGATCTGCTCGCCTGTCGGGTGCTGGTGCTCGACGAGGTGCCGGCCGACCGCCTCGGCTTGCCGGCGATGGAAGCGATCGCGCGTTGGGTCGAACACCTCGGCGGCGGGCTGGTGCTGAGCGGGGGCCGGCGTTCGTTCGGCTCCGGCGGTTATCACAAGAGTCCGGTGGAGCGTGTGCTGCCGGTGACCATGGAGCTGCGCGATGAGCATCGCAAATTGTCGGTGGCGATGGCCATCACTCTCGATCGCTCCGGCTCGATGATGGCCGCGGTGGCGGATGGTCGCACCAAGATGGATCTGGCGAACGAGGGTGCGGCGGCGGTGATCTCCTTGCTCGGCCCCCGCGACCAGGTCGCGGTGCACGCGGTGGATTCGGCGCCGCACGTGGTGATCCCGTTGACGCGGGTGCAGGATCCCAAGGCGATGATCGGCAAGGTCCTCGGGATCAGCAGCGGTGGCGGCGGCATCTATGTCTACCAGGCGCTGCTGGCGGCGGGCAACGAACTGGTGACGGGCAACGCCGGCACCCGTCACCTGGTGCTTTTCGCGGACGCCGCGGATGCGGAGGAACCGGGCGATTACGTGAACCTGCTCGCCCAGTACGCCAAGGCGGGCATCACCACCTCGGTGGTGGCGATGGGCTCGGCCAAGGATTCCGACGCGGCTTTCCTCGAGGACGTCGCGCGGCGCGGCATGGGCCGCATCGCCTTCGCCGAGACCCCGGAAGATCTGCCACGCCTGTTCGCCCAGGAGACCATGCTGGTAGCACGCAGTTCGTGGATCGGCGAAGCCACCACCCTCCAGCCTCAAGCCCGCCTCGCGGTCGACCTCGGCAACGATCGGGCGCTGGCCGCGCCGTGGCCGACCGTGCCGGGCTACAACCTCAGCTACCCGCGCGACCGTGCGCAGGTGTGGGCGATGGCGCCGGGCGATCCGGCCGCGCCCGCGATGGCGGCCTGGCATGTCGGCGGCGGGCGCAGCGTGGCGGTGTGCGTCGATCTCGACGATCCCACCGCCACCGATCTGCTCAGCTGGGGCGGGTACGCGCCGCTGGTCGCCGGCATGGTACGGTGGGCGGGCGGCGGCGCCGAGCAGGGCCCTGGTCAGCTCACCGCCGAGCGTAACGGCCGCAGCGTGACGGTGCGTCTCGAACTCGATCCCTCTGCACGCGAGCGTTGGCCGCTCATTCCGCCGCTGCTGATGTTGGCGCGTGAGGGTGAGGTCGCCGAGGCGCGGGCGGTACCCTTGCAGGCGGTCGATAGCGGGCGTTACGAGGCCGTCATCGCCCTGGAAGACGAACGCACCCTGGTGCCCGCCACCATCATCGACCAGCACGCCATCGTCGGTCCCGCACTGCGCCTGCCCTATTCACCGGAAGCCGAGCCGCGGTTCGGCCGCCAAGCCGGCGCCGACCTGCTCGCCGGCATCGCGCGCGATAGCGGTGGCCGCGTGCGCCACGATCTGCTGGGGGCCTTCGCCAATCCGCCGAGCCCAGGCACGCTGGTCGAGGTCAGCCTGTTGGTGCTCAGCGTCGCCTTGGGCCTGGCGGTGCTGGAAATCCTGGTGCGGCGGCTGCGCCTGACGTTCCGTCGCACGCCAGTGCCAACGCCCGCAAGGACCGCGGAGCCGGTGGTCCTGCCGCCGGCTCCGCGGGAGCCGATCCCGGACACGCTGACGCTCACGCCGGGTGGCGCGCCGGCTGCGGATGA
>JANPIY010000862.1:0-2393 GCA_031425255.1 Planctomycetota bacterium | reverse complement strand
CTCCCGGGCTGGCCGGATGCCGTATTGATGCAGCAACGCAACTGGATCGGCAAGTCGGTCGGTGCCGAGATCGACTTCGCCGTCGAAGGCCACCCGGACTTGAAGATCACGGTCTTCACCACCCGTCCCGACACCGTGTTCGGCGTCACCTTCCTCTCGATCGCGCCGGAACATGCATTGATCGACCAGATCGTGCCGGCCAGCCACCGCACGGCGATCGACGCTTTCAAAGCCGAGGTGCGCCAGGTCAGCACGCAGGACCGCACGGGCGACACCGCTGAGAAGAAAGGCGTCTTCACCGGCGCCCACGTCATCAATCCGGTCAATGGCGAGCGCATTCCGCTCTACGCCGCCAACTTCGTGGTGGCCGACTACGGCACCGGGGCAGTGATGGCGGTGCCGGCACATGATACCCGCGACTTCGCTTTCGCCGCCAAGTACGGCATCGCGGTGAAACAGGTCATCGTCGCCGATGGCAAGCAACCCGCTGCACTTGATGAAGCCTTCACCGAGGTCGGCACGGTCATCAATAGCGCCCAGTTCAATGGCCAGCGCTCAGACGAGTCGAAAGCCGCCATCACCTACTGGCAGCAGCAGAGCAGCAAAGGTCGCAAGACCATCACTTGGCGCCTGCGCGACTGGGGCATCAGCCGTCAGCGTTACTGGGGCAACCCGATCCCGTTCGTCTATGGCCAGAGCGCCGGTGCGGTGCCGCTGCGCAAGCAGGACCTGCCGGTGACCCTGCCGATGGACGTGCGTTTCGATGGCATCGGCAACCCGCTGGAAAAACACCCGACCTGGGCCACCACCGCCAACGACGGTTCGGCTCTGACGGTGCGCACCGCGACTGGCCCGGAAGCCGCGCGGCGCGAGACCGACACCATGGACACGTTCATGCAGTCGTCCTGGTACTTCGCGCGCTTCACCTGCGCCGACGCCAAGGAACCGCTGGATAAGCGCCGCATCGATCACTGGCTGCCGGTCGATCTCTATATCGGCGGCATCGAACACGCCGTGCTGCATCTGCTCTATGCGCGCTTCTTCATGAAAGCGCTCAGCGATGTCGGCTACGGCAGCGTGCGCGAGCCGTTCAAACGCCTGCTCTGCCAGGGCATGGTCTGCATGGAGACCTACCAGCGCGACCTGGGCGACAACAAGAAGCAATGGTTCTATCCCGACGAGGTCGATGTCTCGCTCGATGCCAAGGGCAAGGTCATCGGCGCCACGGCCAAGTCCGACGGTCAGCCGGTGACCGTCGGCCGGGTCGAGAAGATGTCGAAATCGAAGCGCAATACCGTCGACCCGCAGGGTCTGATCGACACCTATGGCGCCGATACCGCACGTCTGTTCATCCTCTTCGCCGCGCCTCCCGAACGTGACCTCGAATGGAACCCCGACGGTGTGATCGGCGCCAACCGTTTCCTCAAACGGGTGTGGGTGCTGGTGCAGGAGCATCTCGCCGCATTGCGTGCGGCGACGGTATTCAGCGGTCATGCCAAGGAGCTCGCCGGCATCGATCAGACCGTGGTGCGCAAGGTCCACGCCACCATCAAACGCGCGACCGACGCGATGGAGAAGGACTTCTCCTTCAATACCACCATCGCCGCCTGCATGGAACTGATGAATGAACTGAAGGCCGACGTTCTCAATGCGTCGGTGTTCAAGTTCGCCGTCACCACGTTGCTGCGGCTGTTGGCGCCGATGGTACCGCACATCACCAATGAGTTGTGGAAGGACCTCGGCGAGGGCAGCGACCTGACCACCGCCGGCTGGCCCGCCTTCGATGCCTCGCAGATTGACGCCGACGACGCCGAGTATCCGATCCAGGTGAATGGCAAGATGCGCGGCAAGATCAGCCTGCCACGCGCCCTGAGCGGGGCCGCGCTGGATCAAGCCGTGCTGAGCCATCCGGACGTGGTCACGATCATCAGCGGCAAACCGGTGAGGAAGCTGGTCGTGGTGCCGAACAAGATCGTCAATCTCGTCCTCGGGTGAACGGCGTGACGGACCACGTCCCCGTGCTGCGTTTCCGCAACATCGAAGTCCCGATCAAAGCGGGCGAGGATGTGCTCACGCAACTCCTGATGGCCAGAAGTGACATCCAGTATCTCTGCATGGGCGGCACCTGCGGTACCTGCCGCGTGCGTGTCCTCAGTGGCCAGGAACACCTGGAGCCGGTGGTTCCTGGGGAGCGGCATTGGTTCCCCACCACTACCGGGGAGATCCGCCTGTCGTGTCAGGCGATCTGCCGTGGCACCGGCGATGTGACGGTAGCCCAACCCTGAGCGAGCGGGGGCCTTGATGCGGAGGCTCCAGGGGCCTGCGGACAACGGCTGGGTATCAAGCCCTCAGTTGTCGAAGACATTCACCGTGCTGACCACGCGCGTCACCTG
>JANPIY010000861.1:0-2135 GCA_031425255.1 Planctomycetota bacterium | reverse complement strand
GTGATGTTGCACGTCCACACCCGCGGCAAGGGCGTCTGCGGGGTCTTCACGCGGGAAGTGGCAGAAACGAAGGTGACGCAGGTGAACGAGTTCTCCAAGCACCACCAACATCCGTTGCTGTGCACTATGGAACAGGCGTAGACGTCCCCAGATAAGGCGCATTCGCCGCGACCCTTCGGGGCAGGACGGCGTCCAAGTCAGGAAAGGCAGGGAATCCATGTTCAGCAAAGATCTCGAGTTCACCATCGGCCAGTGCTACAAGCAGGCCCGCGAAAGCCGCCATGAATTCATGACGGTCGAGCACCTGTTGCTGGCCTTGCTGGACAACCCGTCCGCCGCCGGGGTGCTTCGCGCCTGTGGCGCGGACCTCAACAAGCTGGCCGCCGAACTCAAGAGCATCATCGCCGAGACGGTGCCGGTGCTGCCGGGCGACGATGCCCGCGATACCCAGCCCACGCTCGGCTTCCAGCGCGTGCTGCAGCGCGCGGTCTACCACGTTCAATCCTCCGGCCGGAAGGAAGTCACGGGCGCCAACGTGCTCGTCGCGATCTTCGGCGAGAAGGATTCGCACGCGGTGTACTTCCTCAACCAGCAGGAAGTCACGCGCCTGGACGTCGTCAACTACATCTCGCACGGCGTCGCCAAGATCGGCAACGACCAGCCCAAGCCCGAAGGCGAGGCCGCGAAGGAAGGCGAAGGCGGCGACGAGCCCAAGGGCAACCCGCTGGTCGAGTTCGCCAGCAACCTCAACGAACTCGCGCGCCAGGGCAAGATCGATCCGCTCATCGGGCGCTACGAGGAAATCGAGCGCACGATCCAGGTGCTCTGCCGCCGCCGCAAGAACAACCCGCTCTACGTCGGCGAAGCCGGCGTGGGCAAGACCGCGCTGGCGGAAGGCCTGGCCAAGCGCATCGTCGAGAACGACGTGCCGGCCATCCTCGCCGACTGCACGATCTACTCGCTCGACCTGGGCGCGCTGGTCGCGGGCACCAAGTACCGCGGCGACTTCGAGAAGCGCCTCAAGGCCGTGCTCTCGCAGCTCAAGAAAGAGCCGGGCTCGATCCTTTTCATCGACGAGATCCACACCATCATCGGTGCCGGTTCGGCGTCGGGCGGCACGATGGATGCGTCGAACCTGATCAAGCCCGTGCTCGCTTCCGGCGAACTGCGCTGCATCGGTTCGACCACGTTCCAGGAATACCGCGGCGTGTTCGAGAAGGACCGCGCGCTGGCACGCCGCTTCCAGAAGATCGACGTGGTGGAACCGTCGGTGGCCGATTCGGTGGCCATCCTCACGGGACTGAAGAGCCGCTTCGAGGAACACCACAAGGTCGAATACACCGCCGGCGCGCTGCAGGCCGCGGTCGATCTGTCGGTCAAGCACATCGGCGACCGCCTGCTGCCGGACAAGGCCATCGACGTGATCGATGAAGCCGGTGCGCGCCAGCGCCTGTTGAAGGAAGAAGACCGGGTCGAGCGCATCGACGTGCCGGAAATCGAATTCATCGTCGCCCGCATGGCCCGCATTCCCACCAAGAAATTCACCGCGTCCGACAATGACGTGCTGCGCAACCTCGACCGCAACCTCAAGATGGTCGTGTTCGGCCAGGACGAAGCCATCGACACGCTGGCCTCGGCCATCAAGATGGCGCGCTCGGGCCTGGGCAATCCGGACAAGCCGATCGGCTCGTTCCTGTTCGCGGGCCCGACCGGCGTTGGCAAGACCGAAGTCACGCGCCAGTTGGCGATGCAGCTGGGCATCGAGTTGGTCCGCTTCGACATGTCGGAATACATGGAGTCGCACTCGGTGTCGCGCCTGATCGGCGCACCCCCGGGTTATGTCGGATTCGACCAGGGTGGCCTGCTGACCGAAAAGATCGTCAAGACGCCGCTCTGCGTGCTGCTGCTCGACGAGGTGGAGAAGGCGCACCCGGACATCTTCAACATCCTGTTGCAGGTGATGGACCGCGGCACGCTGACCGACACCAACGGCCGCGAAGCCAACTTCAAGAACGTCGTGCTGGTGATGACGACCAATGCGGTCGCGCAACTGGCGGCGCGTCGCACCTTGGGCTTCGTCGACCAGAACCACGCCACCGACGCGATGGTAGTCATCCGCAAGGCCTTCACGCCGG
>JANPIY010000860.1:0-1915 GCA_031425255.1 Planctomycetota bacterium | reverse complement strand
CGCTGACCGACCTGATCGTGCAGGACCCGCAGCACCAGCACTGGCAGGCCCTGGTGGGCGGCTCGACCTGGAACGTGGCCCGCGTGATGGCGCGGTTAGGCCTGCCCAGCGCCTTTGCCGGCGCGATCAGCCAGGACGTGTTCGGTGATGCGCTGTGGCAGGCCAGCAGCGCTGCCGGGCTGGATTTGCGTTTCCTGCAGCGCGTGCCGCGCTCGCCGCTGCTGGCCATCGTGCACCAGACCCGGCCGCCGCACTACTTCTTCGTCGGCGACGACAGCGCCGACCTGCACTTCGACGCCGCCCTGCTGCCCGAGGGCTGGATGGCGCGGGCGCACTGGGTGCACTTCGGCGGCATCAGCCTGGCGCGCGAGCCCCTTGCGACCAAGTTGCTCGCGCTGGCCGAGGCCCTCAAGCAAGCCGGTGTGCGCATCAGCTACGACCCCAACTACCGCGCGCTGATGGGCGAGGCCTACGACGCCACGCTGCAGCGCATGACCGCGCTGGCCGATGTGGTCAAGGTGTCGGACGAAGACCTCCAAGGCCTGTTCCGCAGCAACGACATCGCCGCGGCCTTCGACCGCCTGCGCGCCTTCAACCCGGCAGCGCTCTACCTCTACACACGGGGCGCAGACGGCGCCTCGCTGCACGTCGGCGCCGACAGCTGGCGGGCCCAGGTGCCACCGGTCGCGGTGGCCGACACCGTCGGCGCGGGCGACGCCAGCATCGCGTCGCTGCTCTATTCACTGAGCCAGCGCACCGGCCAGAGCCCAGCCGAGCATCTGCGCTTTGCGGTGGCCGGTGGCGCCGCCGCCTGCCTGGGCGCGGGGGCCAGCCCGCCAAGCCTGGCCATGATCGAAGCCCTGCTGCCACAGGTGCCGGTGCAGGACTGCGACTGACGGGAAGCACCGTGGGGCCGCACCGCCGGGGCGGGTGCTAACGGCACCTGAACTTGACTTTTGTCACACGCACGGCGCCGGGCATCCCCCATGCCGCCAGCAGCACAGCCAACGCTGCCGACAATCTTGTGCATGTGTTTCGCCACCCGCTTTGCGCGCCTGTTGTGCCTGCTCGTCGTCGTGCTGCTCTGCCCGGCCTGGGTCAGCGCATCGCCGGCCGCGCTGCGCGTGGATGGCCGCGACGCTATTCCCGTGTGGCCAGCCGTGACGCTGCTGGCCGACCCCAGCCACCGCCTGGGCGTCGCCGACGTGCTGGCGCGCCGTGCCGAATTCGCCTCGCCCACCGGCACCCCGGGCAATCTGGGCCGCCACCCTGCCGCGTTGTGGCTGCATGTGCGGCTGGATGTCGCCGGCCAGGGCCCGCGGCAGCGCGTGCTGGAGATCGACTACCCGTCGCTGAACCGCGTCGAGGTGTATCTGGTGCGAGACGGGCAGGTGAGGTCGCGGCAGGTGCTGGGCAACGAGCTGGTGTTCGCCGCACGCCCCATGCCCTCGCGGGCGCCGGCCGCGCTGCTGGCGCTGGAGGCCGGCCACAGCGAACTGCTGATCCGCATCAGCACGCAAAGCTCGATGGTGCTGCCCATCGCGCTGCGCACGACAGACAGCTTTCTGGCGGCGGAATCCGCCACGCACCTGGTGCAGGGCATCCTGCTCGGGCTGGCGCTTTGCATGCTGATCTACAGCCTGGCGCACTACATCAGCCTGCGCGACACCATGTTCCTGCAGTACACCGCCTTGCTGGTCGGCAACGTGGTGTTCCTGCTCGCCTACTTCGGCATCGGGCCGCAATACCTCTGGCCGAACTCGCCAGAGCTGTCCCAGAAGGTGGCGCCCCTGGGCGTGCTGCTGTCGGTGGCCGCAGCGGCTTTCTTCATCAACGGCGCGCTGGCTTTGCGGGACGGCCAGCGCCTCATGTTCCACGCGATGCGGGTCGTGGCTGCGCTGGCGCTGTTGACCAT
>JANPIY010000859.1:0-3725 GCA_031425255.1 Planctomycetota bacterium | reverse complement strand
ACGGCACGCTCAAGGCCACTTTCACCGCCGTCCGTGCGCTGTCGGAGAACGAGCCGCAGTTCGCCGCCGATCGCACCCGTCTGGAGGGACTGCGCACGCGTCGCGGCACCTCGTGGGTCGAGCGGGTGGCGGGCAGTCTCCACCGCGAGTACGCCCCAGGGCGGACCTGGGAATCGCTCTGCCATGGCCTGGTGCGGCTGGCCTCCTTCGGGCGCTGCGTCGATGTCGGGGCCGGCGATGGCGCGATGGCCGAGCTGATCGCGCCGCAGGCGCTGACCCTGACCTGCGTCGATCCCTCACCTGCGATGCTCGCCGCCGGCCGTGAGCGCGTCGCTGCCCTCGAGCTCAAAGGGGTGCTCTTCGTTGAAGGCACCGGTGAGAGCCTGCCGCTCGGCGACGCCTCGGCGGATAGCGTGCTGTTCCTGCAGAGCCTCCAATACATGACCGCGCCCGAAGAGGCGCTCGCCGAGGCGGTGCGCATCCTCGCCCCAGGCGGACGCCTGCTGCTGGTGACGCTGAACCGCCATGACTTCGCCGAGGCCGAGGCCTTCGGACACCGCCACCGCGGCTTCGGCGCCGACCAGCTCAAGCGCTGGACGCGGACCCTCAGCGACCACCACCTCGACGTCCTGCCGCCCGAGCCACGTACGCCGCATTTCCAGACCGTCATCCTCACCGCCCGTAAGCGCCCATGACCTTGCCCACGACCACCCTTCCCCACGGCAACCTCGGTCACTCCTGCGATCCCACGTGCCCGCACCACGGTGGCGTGCCGCTCGTCGATCCACGTTCGGTGTCCAGCCATCTCGGCTACCGGCGCGATGAGCGGGCGGAGAAATTTCCCTTCCTGGCCGCGCTGCGCGAGCGGGTGCTGATCTACGACGGCGGGTTCGGCACCGAGTTGTTCAAGTTCGATCTCGGTCCCAGCGACCTCGGCACCGGCAAACAGGATGGCTGCGTCGAGCTGATCCATCGCACCCGGCCGGAGATCGCCCCGGCCATCCACCGCAAGTATTTCGCCGCTGGCGCCGACGTGGTCGAGACCCATTCCTTCAACTCCCAGCCGCATTCGCTCAGCGAGTTCGGCATCGCCGACGAGGCGGAGGAACTGTCCTTATTGGCCGCCCGCGCGGCGCGCTCGGCGGCCGACGATTTCAGCACCAGAGAACGTCCGCGTTTCGTCGCCGGCGCGCTCGGCTCCGGCACCAAGATGCCGTCGCTCAACCTGATCTCCTTCGACAAACTCTTCGACAGCTACCGCATCGGCACCCGCGGCCTGCTGCTCGGTGGCGTGGATGTGATCCTGATCGAGACCTCGCAGGACATTCTCCAGGTCAAATGCGCGGTGCTCGCCGCCCGCCAGGCGATGGCCGAGGTCGGACGCGAGGTGCCGATCCAGGCCCAGGTCACCATCGAGACCACCGGCACCATGCTCGCCGGCACCGACATCGCCGGCGCGCTGGTCGCCCTGGAGGCGATGCCGATCGATATCATCGGACTCAACTGCGCCACCGGTCCCGATCTGATGGACAGCCATATCCGCTACCTGGCGGAGCACGCCACCCGCTGGGTATCGTGCCTGCCGAATGCCGGTCTGCCGCGCAATGTCGGCGGCAAGGCGGTCTACGACCTCACCCCGGCCGAGCTGGCGAAGTGGCATCAGAAATTCGTCAACAGCTACGGCGTCAATCTCATCGGCGGCTGCTGCGGTACCACCCCGGACCACATCAAGGCGGTGGCCGAGGTGCTGCATGGCGCCCAGCCGGGCCAGAAACGCCGCGACGATTTCCCCGCCCAGTTGTCGTCGCTCTACAGCGCCACCACCATCACGCAGGACACCGGCATCCTGATCATCGGCGAACGCACCAATTCGACCGGCTCGAAAGCGTTCCGCGAACTGCTCTTCAAGGACGACTGGGACGGCATGGTGCACATGGCGCAGGAGCAGGTCGCCGAGGGCGCGCACGTGCTCGACGTCTCGGTCGCCTGGACCGGCCGCGATGAGAAGCGCGACATGGACGAGGTGATGAAGCGCTTCGCCACCGCGGTGAACATCCCGATCATGGTCGACTCGACCCAGACCGACGTGCTCGAGATCGCGCTCAAACACCTGGGCGGGCGCGCGATCATCAACTCGGTCAACCTGGAGGACGGCGAGGAGAAGTTCGACATCGTCTGCGCGCTGGCCCGGAAGTACGGCGCGGCGCTGGTGGCGCTGACCATCGACGAGGACAAGGAGGCCGGCATGGCGAAGTCGGTCGAGCGCAAGATCGCGATCGCCGAGCGCATCTACCGCCGCGTCACCGAGCACCATGGCCTGCCCGGTTCGGGCATCCTCTTCGACCTGCTGACCTTCCCCATCACCCAGGGCGATGAGGACACTCGCAAGCTCGGGCAGTGGACGCTGGAGGCCATCGAGCAGGTGAAGGCCAGATTCCCCGACGTGGGCTTCACCCTCGGCCTGTCCAACGTCTCCTTCGGGGTCAAACCGCACGCGCGCCAGGTGCTCAATTCGGTGTACCTCGACGAGGCAATCAAACGCGGGCTGACCAGCGCCATCCTCAACGCCTCGAAGATCAAGCCGGTCAATCAGATCCCGCCCGAGGAGCTCAAGATGGCCCTCGACGTGATCTACGACCGCCGCGAGTTCGCCGCTGACGGCGAGTGCACCTACGATCCGCTCTTCCGCTTCGTCGACCATTTCACCAAGACCGTCGGCGTGGTGGCGCTGACGGCGGACGCGGAACTGGCGTTGCCGATCGAGGAACGCCTGAAGAAGCGCATCATCGACGGCAAGAAGATCGGCGTCGAGAAGCACCTCGACGAGGCGCGCGCGACGTACACCCCGATCCAGATCATCAACGACATCCTGCTCGATGGCATGAAGACCGTGGGCGAACTGTTCGGGTCGGGCAAGATGCAGCTGCCGTTCGTGCTGCAGTCCGCCGAGTGCATGAAGTGCAGCGTGCGCCACCTCGAACAGTTCATGGACAAGATCGAGGGCTCGCAGAAGGGCACTATGGTCCTGGCCACAGTGAAGGGCGACGTCCACGACATCGGCAAGAACCTGGTCGACATCATCCTCTCGAACAACGGCTACAAGGTCATCAACCTCGGCATCAAGCAGACCATCGAGGAGATCCTCGCGGCGGTCGCGAAGCACCAGCCCGACACCATCGGCATGTCCGGCCTGCTGGTGAAGTCGACGGTGGTGATGAAGGACAACCTCGAGTACCTGGCCGCCCGCGGCCTGAAGCATCAGATCATCCTTGGCGGTGCGGCGCTCAACCGCGCCTACGTCGAGAACGACCTGCGCAGCATCTACAACCACACTGGCGTCGGTGACGATGCCAAGGCGCACGATCACCGCGTGTGGTATGCGGCCGACGCCTTCGATGGTCTGCAGCTGATGGACGAGATCTGCCTGCAGATCCCCAGGGAACAGTTCAAGCTCACGACCAAAAAAGCGCGCATCGCCAAGGTGAGAACCGCCAACGAGATCCTCGAGGAGAAGCTCGCGCTTGGCACCGCCTACGTGCCCTCCAACACCCCGGCCGCGCCGCGGATCCCCAAGCCGCCGTTCTGGGGCCGGCGCATCGTGCGCAGTGACGTGCTCGACCTGCCGACCATCACCCGCTACATCAATCCCAATGCGTTGTTCCGTGGCCAGTGGGGTTTCCGCCAAGGTCAGGAGCTGAGCAAGGAGCAGTGGCAGGAACTGATCG
>JANPIY010000858.1:0-2940 GCA_031425255.1 Planctomycetota bacterium | reverse complement strand
ATCTCGGCATAGCCGAAGCCTGTGTGATAGAAGGTCTCCAGCCCGGCGAATGCGGTCTTCTCCTGATCAGAGAAGTCGGCCGGGGCGGGCTCGCGATTGCGGATCAGCCTCAGCACGCTCGGCGGGGTGGTGCCGGGCATGTTGGTATGGATACCCAGCAGTCCCGGCGGCGCCTGTACGGCCATCACCTGGGAGATGATGGCGCCCCAATCTCCGCCCTGCGACACATAGCTGTTGTAGCCCAGGCGCTTCATCAGAACGTCCCAGGCACGGGCGACACGACCGGGACCCCACTTGTCAACCAGCTTTCCGGAAAAGCCGTAGCCTGGGTAGGTCGGCAGAACGAGATGGAAGGCATCTTCCGCCCTGCCGCCATGCGCCATGGGATCGGCGAGCGGGCCGACCACTTTCAGGAGCTCTAGCGGCGATCCTGGCCAACCATGCGTCATGATCAGCGGCATGGCATGCGGATGTCGTGAGCGGATGTGGGCGAACTGTATGTCGACGCCGTCGATCCTGGTGATGAACTGCGGCAGCGCGTTCAGCTTCGCCTCCGCTTTCCTCCAGTCGTAGTTGCTGCCCCAGTAGCGCACGAGCGGCTCAATTGCAGCGAGCCGGACGCCCTGCGATTGGTCCTCAACCGTTTCCCGCTCGGGCCAGCGCGTCTGCGCGATCCGCCGGCGGAGATCAACCAGCGTTGCTTCCTGGACTTGCACGCGAAAGGAGTGAATCGATGTGTCTGCCGCAGTGTGCGCGGCTGCCGCCGGGACCGCATGGGACTGAGCGGAGGCTTTCCGAGCGTGGCTGCCGAGGCTCAGCACAGCCGCGGGGATTGAAGTCCCGATCAATGTGCGACGGGTTGAGCTCGAATCTTCCGCTGTCATGATGATCCTCCTGGAGTGGACGGGTCGCCTGTCGAATCTTTACCGCAAGTAAAAAATCAAGACCAAACCAGCGCGTCTCGCTTCGACGGCATGTCGCGTTGGACAATGGTTTCTTAGTCTGCGGGATCGACTCAATCCTTGGCGCTGTGCTGCGGAACTCTGATTTTTCCTGAGGAAATTAATTGCGTGCGGATCACGTTGCCGGCTGAGCCGACGCGCGTGACGATGTCCGTCCCGATGAGCTCAAGGCGACGGCCAAGCCACGGCCGCGAGCCTGCCACTCCCTATTTGCCTGCGGCATTCCAGGGGCCGTAAGCGCGGCGACGAGGCCCGCCTTCCGGCGCGAGCGTTGAATATGTTTGGTCGGCGTGGCCCACAGCGGGTCTACACTTGGCGGCGGAGATGCGCGCCGGGGCTGCTGCGCGGCTGAACTTCGTGCCAATCGTGCCATCGATATCGATGCCCTTGCTTGGCCGGCCAGTGAATCAAGATCATTCGCGACAAACTTCAGCAAACTCCGACAAGCGGGTCCGCCACCGTCATCCTAAAGGTAAGTCGCAGGATAAATTCTTACCCTCGCCCCGGAACGCACATGACCCACATCGACAAAGTTCTCTACACGGCCAGAACACATACGTCGGGGGGCCGCGACGGCGCCTCGCGCAGTGACGATGGTCGGCTCGACGTAAAGCACGCCTCGCCCGGCAGCGGCGGCATCGGCACGAACCCGGAGCAGCTCTTTGCCGCCGGCTGGTCGGCCTGCTTCCTCGGTGCGATGCAACTGGAGGCCAGAAAAATGAAGGTGGTGCTTCCGGACCAGACGGCGATTGACGCAGAGGTCGATCTTGGCACGACGGAGGGCGCATATTTTCTTCAGGCGCGGCTCAACGTCAGCCTGCCAGGTGTCGAACGGTCGCTCGCCCGCGACCTGGTGGATGCCGCACACCAAACCTGCCCGTACTCAAAGGCGACGCGGGGCAACATCCAAGTAACGATCAGCCTGGTCTGACGCAGCTCCACCCCCCCCGGCGCCTTTACCAGGCCACACCTCTTAGCGGAAGCCGCCGGACCCAAGGCCGGCCGTCATCAACTCAAGACATGGCGCCAGCGAACGCGAGCTGCGCCAAACTCGAACGGAGCCCAAGCAGATGTCTGACGGGAACAATGCGCCCTCGCTCTCCTTCGATGCCGCCATTGGCAACTTGGCGCTTATCACCGGCGCTTCCTCCGGGATCGGCGCCATCTATGCCGACCGCTTGGCTCGTCGTGGCCACGATCTCATCCTCGTGGCACGCGATCACCGCAAGATGGAGGCTTTGGCTGTTGAATTGAGGAAAAAAACGGGCCGCAGCATCGAAGCTTTCCCTGCCGACCTCACCAATGCCCGCGATTTGCGTCGGGTTGAAGCCCGGCTGCGCAGCGACCGCGACATTGGCGTGCTCGTCAACAATGCGGGCGTGAGCGTCTCCGGCGCCTTGACGGAGGTCGACCCTGATCGGCTGGAGATGATGGTGCAGCTCAACAGCATCGCGCCGATGCGGCTTGCCGCCGCCGCAGTATCGGGGTTCCTCGCCCGCGGCAGCGGCACGATCATCAATATCGCATCCGTCCTCGCCTTGGCGCCGGAGTTATTCAACGGCGTGTACAGCGGCACCAAGGCTTTCATTCTGAACCTCAGCCTATCGATGCAGCAGGAAGTGGGCGGCAAGGGAATCCGCGTGCAGGCCGTGCTGCCCGGTGCGACCAGGACGGAATTCTGGGGACGCGCTGGGGTCGATGTGGAGGCGTTGCCGCCTGGCATACTCATGACGGCCGACGAAATGGTCGACGCTGCGCTGGCTGGCCTCGATCAGGGTGAGACGGTGACAGTTCCCTCACTGCCGGATGCTGCCGACTGGGAGCGCTTCGAAATGGCGCGGCGTGCCTTAGGCCCGAATCTGTCTCGCGAGAAAGCGGCAGAACGATACCGCCTGGGATCCAAGGTTCAGGCGCCTGAGACGCGTCCTGCAGCCGTCGTGCCTCAAATCTGATGGCTTGATGCCGCTCGCACCTCGCG
>JANPIY010000857.1:0-1849 GCA_031425255.1 Planctomycetota bacterium | reverse complement strand
CCTATCGAAGCATACGCTCTATGCCTGGAAGAAACGGTTCGAGGAACAAGGTCCTGCGGGCCTGATGGATCAACCGCGCGGCGCGGGACCGGGCAGTAAGCTCCCCGAGCTGACCAAGCGCACGATCCTGATGCTCAAGCTGGCGCATCCCGATTGGGGCTGTGAACGGATCAGCGACATGCTGCTCCGCGGCCCGGCGCTGCCGGCCAGTCCCAATGCCGTGGCGCGGGTGCTGAAAGAAGCCGGCTATGAAACGGTTCAGCAGCCGACCAAGCCGCATCCCGATCATGTCCGCAGCTTCGAGCGGGCGAAGCCGAACCAGCTGTGGCAGACCGATCTGTTTACGTTCGTGCTCAAGCGGCAGAATCGGCGCGTCTACCTGGTGGCCTTCCTGGATGATCACAGCCGGTTCATTACCGGCTATGGCCTGCATGGCAGCCAATCGACGCCGCTGGTGATCGAGGTGGTGCGGGCGGCGATCGCCGCCTATGGCGTACCAGCGGAGATCCTCACGGATAACGGCACGCAGTATGTCACGTGGCGGGGCAAGAGCCAGTTCACCAAGGAGCTGGAGAAGCTGGGCATCAAGCAGCTGGTAGCCAAGCCGACGCGGCCGCAGACGCTCGGGAAGGTCGAGCGGTTCTGGGGGACGCTCTGGCGCGAGTGCGTGGAGAGCGCGGTATTCATCGACTTGGAAGATGCGCGGCGGCGCATCGGCCTCTTTATCGATCACTATAACTTCCAACGCGTCCACTCAGGCATCGACGGCCTGGTGCCGGCCGATCGCTTCTTCCACGCCGCGCCACAGGTCTTGGCGACGCTCAAGCAGCGCGTGGCGCAAAACGCGCTGGAGCTCTCGCGCCACGGCGTGCCGAAGCAGCCGTTTTATCTGACGGGGCAAGTCGAAGGAAAACCTTTCAGCGTGCACCAGGCCGGTGATCGGGTGATCCTGCAGCAAGCGGGCGGCGAACGCTCGGAGATCGAGCTGGTGCCGCCGGTGGAGCAGGTGCCTGCAGTAGAGTCACTCCCTGCGCCGGTCTGTCCGCAGGGCGTGCCGACGCAGTATGGCGCGTTACCGGAGGAGTTACCGCCGGGCGTCTCAGCAATCGACGATTACCTGGCGCGGCGCAGCAATGCCGGAGGTGACGCATGACGAAGAAGACGAAGCCCTCGGCTTCGTCGGCAGCCAAGCCGGTAGTGAAGGAGACTTCACTGCCGGCCTTGGGGCCGAGCGAAGCGCAAGCGGTGGCCGCAGCCATCCTGGAATGCCTGGCGGGCCTGCGTTCGCCGCCGGAGGCGGCGACGCTCTTGAACATCTCACTGCCCCGTTATTACCAGTTAGAAGCACGGGCCTTGGAAGGTCTGGTGGCGGCGCTCGCGCCTCGTCCACAAGGGAAGCAGCCGTCGCTGGAGCTGCGCGTCCAGCAACTCGAAAAAGAACTTTTAGACGCCCAGCGGGCCTGCGCTCGGCAAGAGGCGCTGGTGCGCGTGACGCAGCGCAGCTTGGGCCTGGCGGCCTTGGCGAAACCGACGCCACCAGCGCCGGCGACCAGTGGCAAGAAGCGCAAGGCGCGCAAGCCGATGGTGCGGGCGATGCGCGCCGCGCAAACGCTGCGCGCTCAGGCGGAAGCCGACGCTGGAAAACCGGAGGCCGCCTCGGTACAACCAACAGCGCTGAGCGGCGGCGACCAGGAGGTCCGCCCATGATCGGCAACAGGCGACAAGAGGGAGTCTTCTCACATGGCAGGACGAAAGCCCTTGGGTCCGGCGCTGGTGGAACATCTCGAAGGTTCGTCACTGGCGAAGGAACGCTTGGAGCTGATCCTGGCGACCAACGCCGGCCAGATCA
>JANPIY010000856.1:0-20938 GCA_031425255.1 Planctomycetota bacterium | reverse complement strand
CGCAGGGTCGAAGCGATGGGTCAGCGCCGATACCTTGAGCGAGATGTTCACCATCGGCAAAAACGTGGCGCGGTGATCGGTGTCGATCTGTGCATCCGGCGTCCACCGCCGCGCGGCCTGCGCCAGCCCGTCGATCAGGTCGAGGTAGGCGTCGCGATAGGCATCGGCTTCGGACGCCGATATCACCGCCTCGCCGAGCAGGTCCACGGTGAAGGCCAGGTGCTGGCGGCGCAGGGACTCGACCCGGTGGGTGATGCGGGGAAGATCATCGCCAGCGATGAAGCGGTGCGCCAGTTGTCGAACCCCGGTCGCGGCCAGGTGGGCGGCGATGCGCTGTAATACCGCCGATTCTGGCAGCCGCCGCAGCAGCGCCGCCGCCGGGAATGGCAGGCGATCAGCCACCGGCCCCAGGTATTCGCACAGATGCAGCGCGATCTCGCGTGGCGTCCGCAGACCAGGCAGCGCATCGACGAAGCGGAACAACGGGACCTTGACGTGGTCGTCGCGCATGGTCCAGGCCATCCCGAAATCATCCCACCACGCCCGGCTGCCAGGCGCCGGCTGACGTTGGCGAACGCCGGCGAACAGCGAGCGTCCGATCTCACGGGTGCGGGTCTCATCGTCGGGTTGCATCGACAGCGAGGCTACGTCACGCATGTACCACCCGCAATGCAGGCCGAGGGGAACAGCGACAAGTGCTTTCTCCACCCCGCCGCTGGGCGGAATTCCCGACGCCAAGGGCCGCTCCAGGGACTAGGAGAAGATCTTCGCATCCAGATGGACGGTCTTGCCGATATCGAGCACCAGCAGCAGGCGGTGTTCCAGCTTGTAGACCCCGCTGATGAGGTCGCGAGCGATTCCCTGCACGGTATCGGGCGGCGCTTCGAAGGCCTCGTCTCCCAATTCCATCATGTCGCCGATCTCGTCGACCAGGAGGCTGGCTGAGCCCTCCTCGAGATGGACCACCACGTGGATCGGTGGCTTGCCCTCGTCGCGCGCCGGCAACCCGAGACGGTGCCGCATGTCGATGGCGGTCACGATCTGGCCGCGCAGATTGACCAGCCCCTCGATCAGCGACGGAGCCAACGGGATGCGGGTGAAGGTGAGGGCACGGATGATCTCCTGCACCTGCAGGATATCGATACCGAAGAAGTACTCGCCGAGCTTGCAGGTGCAGAACTGCTTGGTGGCCATGATACCTTCTATGCCGGTTGGAGCTGGTGATAGAAATCGCTGATCACTCCGCCGACCACCTTTTCGACATCCAGCAGTTCGGTGATGCGGTCCTGGACCACCAGGCAACCGATGATGCCCTCGCGGGAAGCCGCACGTTCGATGGTCAGCGAGTGCTCGACGGTGTCGATGATGCGCCCCACCACCAGCCCGACGCTGCGGTCACCCTGGGTATGGATGATCACCTGCAGGGTTCCCGCCGGCATGCCGCAATCGGGATTGCGTGGTTCGGTGCGGCGCTCTGGCAGGACCGCGAAGATACGGATCAGCGGCAGGATGATGCCGCGGTACTGCACCACTTCGGTTCCCCCGGTATGCTCGATGCGCGAGGACTCGATCTCTTCCAGACGTGAGATCTTGGATATCGGGATGGCCATACGTCCATCGTCGGGGCTCTGGAACACCAGGATGGCCTGTACGTCGGCCTTCCTGTGGGTGGTATCGGCCACCTCGTGGACCTGGCGCTCGGCGGCCTTGGCCACCGCGTGCGAACGTTTGGCGATACCGAGCACGTCGAGGATGAGTGCCACCCGACCATCACCCATGATGGTGGCGCCGGCATACACCGACAACGGTTTGAGCATCTTCGCGAGCGGTTTGACGACGATCTCCTCCGCATCGTTGACGCCATCGACCATCAGGCAGAAACGACGTTCCTCCGCCTGCAGCACCACGACGGTCATCGCGGCACCCGCGGGGGCCTCGGCCAGGCCGAGTTCCCGATTGAGGAAGACCACCGGCAGCAGGTGGCCACGCAGCCGATAGACCGGCGCACCATAGACGTTCTCGATCTCGGTCTCGAGCTGTTTCGCATCCAGGCGCAGGAGCTCGATCAGGCTCACCTGCGGAATGGCGAAACGCTCATTCCCGCTGGTGATGATCAGGGCCGGGATGATCGCCAGGGTCAGGGGGATCTTGATCCGCAAAGTCGTGCCCTGACCGAGACGGTTGTTGATGTCGACGGTGCCACCGATGCGTTCGATGTTGGTCTTCACCACATCCATGCCGACACCACGGCCGGAGATGTTGGTGACCTTTTCGGCGGTGGAGAACCCTGGGGCGAAGATCAGATTGATCATCTCCCGCTCGCTCATCCTGGCCGCCTGTTCGCTGGTGATCAGGGCCTTCTCGATGGCCTTTTCGACGACGCGCTTGGTATTGATGCCGCCGCCATCGTCGCTGATCTCGATCACCACCAGTCCACCTTCATGGAAGGCGCGTAGTGACAGCAGTCCCTCTGCCGGTTTCCCCGCGGCGATCCGCTTGTCTGGCATCTCGATGCCATGGTCGATCGAATTGCGCACGATGTGCGTGAGCGGATCCTTGATCGCTTCGATCAGCGTCTTGTCGAGTTCGGTCTCCTTCCCCGCCATTTCGATGCGCACCTGTTTGCCGCAAGTGGCGGACAGATCGCGCACCACGCGGGGGAACTTGCTCCACACGTTGCCGATCTGCTGCATACGCGTCTTCATCACTCCTTCCTGCAGTTCGGAGGTCAGCAGGTTGAGCCGTTGGGTCGTACGGATGAAGATCTGATCGGTATTACCCTGCGAGAGCTGCAGGATCTGGTTGCGGGCCAAGACCAGTTCGCCGACCAGGTTCATCAGCCGATCGAGCAGGCTGACATCGACCCGGATGGTGGTGTCGGCGAGCGCACCGTGCTGGCCATCAGCGGGTGCGGGGGTGCTGCGGTCGGACTTGACTGGGCTCGGCGGAATCGTCGCCGTCGCCTCTACCGCAACGCTCCCCGCCGGTGCCAGACCGCCGCCTATGGCCGCGGGTGAGCGCTGAATCCTGCCGGTCGGCACCTTGGGGTTGGCGGCTTCGAACATCGCGGTCAATGGACCGGGTTGGCGCTCCGCGCCCCCTCCGTGTCCGCCCGCCAGCGCATCGGCGGGCTGGTCATCCAGCAACGCGCTGAGCGTGGCGATGAGGCGGCCATGATCGACGGTCCCTTCGGTAGCGCTCGCCTCGATCGAAGTCAGCATGCCACGGACGGCGTCGACCATCGCCAGCAGGGCGTTGGCCATGTCGCCACTCAACTGCAGTTTGCCATCACGCAGCTTGCTGAGCAGATTCTCACCTACATGGGTCAAGGCCTGCAAGCGTTCGAATCCGAAAAAACCGCTGGTCCCCTTGATGGTGTGGATGGTGCGGAAGATGCTGCCCAGGTAATCCTTGTTGGTGGGATCCTTCTCCAATGCCAGGAATTCCCGATCCAGGCGATCGAGGTTCTCATAGCTCTCGACCAGGAAGTCCTTGATCAGCTCATCATTCTCGCCCATGTGCGCCCCTTCGCGGGGCCTGCCTGGCATGACCCGAGGAGAACAAACCTCCGGGCCGGGTATTTGTCAAGCTCGCCGCGTCGGTGACGGGTGATCGCCGGGTTCAGCCCGTCATGGAGCGTAGAAACTCACCAGGCCACCCAAGGTCACCACGGCCAACTGGTTGCCGAGGATCTCCGGAATGAGGAACTCGCTCGGGGCGGTCAGCATGAAACCCTTGGGTCCCAGCACCGCGAGGTTCTTGCCGAGCGGGAGGACGGCATGCCCTGCCCAGTGGATCGGCATGGCCGTCACCTTGCCTTCGAAGCGTCCGACATCCTGCCAACTGCCGTCATTGAGCACCCAGGCGTGGTTGTCGGGGGTGATGAGCACTTCGCGCCCAGCCGAACGGATCTCCTGCGGCAAAGGGATCTGACTGGGTGGTGTCTCGCCGCTGCAGACCCAGTGCGTCGTACGGGTGAGCACGTGCAGGCCGTCCTTGGCTTCCCAGGCGCTTTGCACCTCACTGCCGAGAGCGTGGCGAGTGACCAGCTTGCCATCATCGGGCAGGTGGACCTCCACCGTGCCATCGCTGCGCACCGCCAGCACCCGGTCACCGGAGAGCACCGGGCCATGCGCGAAGGCTGCGCCCGGAGCGCCGTGCCAGGCGGCCAGCGGCGTCCGATCGTCGCTGGCGTGCAGCGCACCATCCATGCCGGCGAGGATGATGAAACGTCGTCCGACGATCAGTTCGCTGGTGTAGGCCAGCAGCGGAAGATCGGTGCGGCCGGCAACCGAGAGGCGCTCGATGCCGTTCTTGCCCACCCGGATGGCGATGCCCTCGCGGGTGGGATACCAGACCCCGTCCGGCGTGCCGAGCGCCCCGGCATAGAGCGGCTGCCCGATGGCATCGCCGGCACCCGGATTCTCGAAGGCGAAACGTTGCGGCGGTTGAGCGGGCGCGAGGGCGACGGCGGTCTGGCGGGAAGCGACCCACAAGCGGCCAGCGATCGCGGTCGGCCGTGCGGTCAGCGTCAGGTTGAGTTCGTAACGGGCGGTGGACGTCCGCGCCAACGGAACGGGCAGGAACCAGCCGCCCTCCGCCGACTTTCCGAGGACCTCCACGGTGTCGAAGTCCGCGCGCCTTACCTGAAGGACCAGCCCGCTGCGCTCGCCAGCGGGGATGTCGAGGATGAGAGGCGTGGTGCCGATCACCTTGCCATCGCGCAGGACCTCGGCTCCCGCTGGCTGGCTGTGCACCACCATCGGCAGGTAGCGCAGGCCCATCTTCTGGGCGATGGCGAGGCTGGCCTGCGTATCGCCCTTGAGCATGGCTTTCTGCAACTCCTCCTGCCAGGCCTGCTGCTGACCACGGATCACCGCGATGGATTCCAGATCGCGCTGAGCCGCGATGCGGGCCAAGGTGCGTTGCCATTGGGGGCGGGCCATGAATTCCTTGAGCAGCCGCTCATTGGCCTCCCAGTCGTTCTGCCGGGCATACCCACGCGCGCTCTCGAGCGCATTGGCGGCATCGTCCTCGACCTTGAGCAGGCGCTTGGCCCGACCTGAAACCAGGGCTGCGATCTTCGCTGGCGGTTGGCGATCCAGGATCCAGGCGTTGAGCGCGGTGGCTTCATCGCCGGCCTTGCGTTCGCTCACCAGGCCGCTGAGTTCATTGAGCAATTGCGCCTGCGCCTGCAGCGCTTCGGCGTTGGTGGCCAGCGGCCATTTGCCGAGTGCCTGTTGCACGCGTCCGGCGAACGAACCCATCGCCTTGGCGTCATCGCTCACCTCGATGAGGGCCAGGCCTTCGGCCTCGAGAGTGCGCATCTCCTTGGCGACATCGTCATTGAGTTTCTTGAGCGCATTGGCCTCGCCGGCCAGCGGAGTGCCACGCAACTGATCGCCCAGTTTGAGGCGTTCCCATTCGGCTTCGACCTCGACGAACGCCCCCTGATCGGCCTGCTTGCGGAGGGCCTGGACCTGTTCCGCCGTGCGCTGCTGCAAACGGGCGAAATCGCCACGGATGCGCTCGATCTGTTCGCGTTGCCGCGGATCGGGATCGGTGGCGAGGATCTGGTTCACCAGCGCCGTGCGGTGACTCAGGGGCAAGGACGATGACGCGGCACGCTCGAGGCTCGACAGGCGCCAGCGCGCCAGGAAGTCGCTGGCAGCCTCGCCTTCGGGTCCCTTGGCCTTGGCCACCACCTGCATGGCCTGAGCCGCCTGACCAGCGTCGAGCAGGCGCGTCACCTGCGACAGCACCACGCTGGAGCGGTTGGCGAGCAGATTCTGACCCCGTTGCAGGGCTGAGCGCAGATCTGCGGGTTGCAGGGAGGCTGGTAGAAGCGCCAGGCGCTCCTGGGCGCGAGTGTAATCCTGCGCCTCGATCGCCTGGGTGATGAGAGCCGATTCGTCCGCGATGGCCTGCTGCAGGCGCTGGTCGAGGACCTTCACCCGCTCGATCGCCACCAGGTCGTTGCCGGCGTCGACCTTGGCCTTGTCGACCTGCGCGATCGCGTCCTGCCATTTGCCCGCGACGATGCTGTCGACCAATGCCTGCGAGGCGCCTTCGAGGGCCTCATTGCGACGTTGCGCCAGGATGACCAGGTAGCCGATGGCCGACACCAGCACCAGCGCGGCCACCAGCATGGCCATCACCGCGCGGTTGCTGCGCACGGGTTCGGGTGCGTGGTGCGGGACGAAGTCCACCATCGGCTGGGTGGTCACCTTCGGCATCGGCGAGGGGTCCGTCGCCGTCGGGACCGCAGCCCGCAAACGTGAGACGCCGCCCATCGAGCTGCGCCTGACGACCCCTTTGGCGACCATGCCCTGCAGCAGGCGCGCCATGTTCAGCGTGCTCTCGCGGAAGGCCACCGCGATGTCCTCGACGGTCTTGCGTCCGTCGATGAAATTGAGCACGTGTTTCTCGAACTCGGACAACGGCGCGGAACCGCTCTCGTTCTCTGACATCGAGAAGATGGCGTTCTCACCGCCCACCTCCTGCATCACCCGATCGACTTCAGCGACCCGCGCCTGGACCGTATTGAGCAGCACCTCGGTGCCGATGCGCAAGCGGATGGCGCTGTTTTCAAAATCGAAGGTGCTGGCGTCGTCGCGCTCGTCGAAAACCATCTCGTGGTGGTTGGTGCCGAAGCAGCGCACCAGGGTGTCCTCGACCATCGAGCGGGTGACCTGGGCGATCTCATCATCATTGACCACCTGCTGGCGGCGGACCATCTCGGCGACGGTGCCTTTGCCCAGACGCCGCGCTTCCACCACCATCTGGTGCACCTCCGGGCCGATCTTGTGAAAGGTCAGCAGGGCCTGCGCCAGCACCAGGTCCTTGTCCGTGCAGAAGTCGAGGCCGACCGGATCGCCATCCTCGACGCAGAAGCGCAGGCGGAAACCCGTGCCGACCACGGTCAACACCCCAGATTTCTTCTGGCGGTGGATGCTGGCGAACTGTTCGACCAGGATCGAATTCAGCATGGATGTCCCTTGGGTGCGTTCATCTGGGGGAATACGTCGCGAGGGTACCGTCGGCCATACCGACCACAACCACGTCGCTGGTACACGCTACCGCTCCAGGCGCGGCTTCGCAGCGGGTCGACCACAGCAGGACGCCCTTGTGATAGACCAGCACGTGCCCTGAGCGTACCCCGACGGCGACCAGGTCGCCACCGGCCGAAGCCGCCGTCGCGGCCGGGCTGGGCAGGGCCAGTGACGTGGCCACCCCATCGCCCGACAGCCGGACGAGGGCGTTCCCCGCGGCGATCCAGGTGAGGCTCCCGCTGACCGCGGGTTCGCCGACCGCCGCTCCTGGCAGGGCCGTATTCCAGCGCAGGGAGGCACCATTGGCGGCGATGCGCCAAGATGCCACTCGGCTGCCATCCAGGATCGCAAGCGCGGCATCGGCGCCGACCGGGATCAGTTGGCCGATCTCGGTCGCTTTCAGGTCGTACTGCCACAGCCGTTGCCGGGTCGATTCCTCATACGCCACCAATTGACCCTGGACGGTCGCAACGGCGAGGATGCGGTCCGGGCCCTTGGCGATGGCGAGCGGGCCACTGAGTGCGGGGCTCGGCAGAGCGATGCGGCCGATCTCGGCACCGAGGTCGCCCAGGTAGAGGGCCTCGGCGGCGTAGGCGACGCGGGTCTGGCCGCCGAGCAGATCATTGGCGTAGAGCTGCGGCCGGCCCCGCACGGCGGTGAGCGACGGCAGGCGGGCATCGATGATGCCGGAGGCGGAGATCAGCCCGACATCCTTGTTCGGCAGGCCGAGGACCAGGACCCCGTCGCGTTGCACCTGCGGCAGATGGGCCAGGTGGAAACGGCCAACGTCGGAGAGGTCGTCGACGGTGGCGATGCTAGTGCGCCACTGCGGCTTGCCCTCGGCGGAGAAGCGATGGAGGACCTCGCCGGAGAGCGCCAGCACACCGCCATCGGGCAACACCATCACCGAGTTGATCGCTTTGCCGAGGCTCGCCTGCCAGGTGGGCGAGCGCGCCATCGCCGCCTGCCACCGCCATTCGCCCGCCACCGCAGCGACCGTGGTGATGGTCGGCAGCCAGCCACCCATGGTGAGCCGGAGTTCGAGTCCGCTCTGCTCCGGCCGCAGATGGACCACGCACGGGGTGGTCCCGACCACGGCGCCATCGATCAGCACCTGAGCGCCGACCGGGGTGGTCTCGATGCGTACGGGTAGGCGCAGTTCGCCGGGCATCTGCCCTCCGGCGGAAAACAGGTTGCGCGCGATGCGCCAGGCCTGCTCGGTCTGCTCGGCCATCATGGCCGCACGCCAGGCCTGCATCTGCTCCTCGCGTGAGCGTTGGGCCTGGGCGAAGAGGTCGAGGCGGACCCGGGCCTGGGCTGCCTGCGTCGCTGCGGGATGCGCGAGGATGAAAGCGCCCAAGGCCTCGGCGTTGGGGCTGGCACCCAGCTGCTGGTAGGCCAGCGCCGCCGACTGGGCCCGGCGTACGACCTCGGCCCGCGCCGTGGTCCACTCGACCTCACGGCCCCAGCCCTTGGCGTCCGTTTCCAGGGCGGTCAGTTCGGCATCAGCCTTGCCCAGGTCCTTGGTGAGGTGTTCCTTGGCCCGTCCCAGGGCGTCGAGGAAGGTCTGCTCCCGCGGGGTGAGCCGATCGATGGCCTCCTTCGCCGCAGGTGAAACCGTGGGATGCCCAAGCCCCGCCAGCGCACGATAGCCACCCAGGGCAGGGCCCAGATTGCCGGCCGCCTCCATGGCCTTGAGGTGATCGAAACGCTCCGGGGCCTGTTGACGCTGGCTCTCCAGGTCGCTCTGGCGGTTGCGCGCGGCGGCGACCTCGTCCACCACCGGCTTGAGCCGGACCCTGGCAAGGTCGTGATACTCGTCCTGCTGCAGCCGCCCCAGCAACTGATCGGCGCGGACGATGTCACCATTCTTGATCGCGACGGCGATCTCCTTCATCCCGGTTTCGATCACCGCCATCCGGGCATTGGCGACCCGCGCATTAAACTCGTTGAGGTTGATGCGGGCCTCGGCCGCGGAATTGGTGCTGCCGAGACGTTTCGCGCCCTCCTCCAGCTTGGCCACTTCGCCACCGACCTGGCTCAGGGCCTCGAAGGTGGCGGGCGAGGTGCCGCCGGGAACGCTGTCGAGCATCCGCCCGGCAGTGGTGAGATCGCCGCGGAACTGGTACAGCAGCAGGTAGGGACGTGCCACCAGCCAGCCGAACACGCCGATGGCGATGAAGGCGGTGGTGTAGATCACCATGATGCGCTGATGGTGCTTCTTGGTCGAGACCAGGATCTCCTTGAGACGCGGCACGCGCGGATCGGTCTCGGGAATGGTGCGGATCGCCGCCTGGTAGGATTTCATCGCCGCCAGGAACCGGCGCACCCGTCGCAACTGATGACCGCGGTCGATCATCCGCTCGGCGAAATCGTCGTTGACGCGGCCTTCCAACTCGCGGATGTGCCCCAGCAGCTCCTTGTTGTCGGGATTGACCTTGGCGATCTCCCGCCACTCGCTGAGCGCACCCGAGAAATCGCCGGCTTCTTCCAGGGTGCGGGCATGTTTGACCGCGGTCTCGAGCTTGTTGGCCCAGAATTGCGAGCCCTTGCCGTCCTTGCCGGCGGCCTGCTTCGAGCCCTTGGCGACGATGCGGGTGGTGGTCGGGCTGCCCAGCAGCTTGCGCTTCTGACCGACTACATGCGGGTTGGCGCCGCAGAAGATGCACAGGCGGTCCGACACGGCGACCGTGCGCGCGCACGACTGGCAGGACAGGCGCAGCGGCGCCTCGCACTCGCTGCAGGCCTTGGCCTCGCGGTGGTTGACGTGCCCACATTGCACGCAGACCACCACGTCCTCGTTGTCCTTGTCGCGTTCGGCGGTGGCGAAGATGCGCGCCATCTCGCGCCGGGTTTCCTCGTTGGTCGGATCCAGTTCGAGGATCTTCAAGCAGGTGCTGCGGGCGTCCTCCAACTGGCCGAGCGCGGTGTAGCGGGCGAGGACCGCGCGCAGTTCGCCGATCGCCTCGGCGTTCTTGCCGACATCCAGCAGACAGCGGACCAGGATCAGGCGCAGCTGCGGGTCGTCGCCGTCGAGCCGCACGGCGCGATGGGCGGAGGAGATCGCCTGATCCCCCTCGCCCTTGTCGAGGTAGCCCAGCGCGAGCTGGCTGAAGCAACCTGCGGCCTCCGGTGCCTCACCGAGCAGTTGCAGGCAGTCGGCGAGTTTCGCCATGGTCTGCTGGTCAGCGGGGTCCTCGCTCAGGGCCCGGCGGAAAAGCCGGGCGGCCTTGATGTAGTTGCGCTGGGCGAACTGATATTCGGCGTGCGCCACGATGTCGTCGCGGGCGAGGATGGCGACCAGGCCGTTCTTGATCAGGTCAGCCAGCACCGCGTAGACATCCAGACGGGTGGCGACGGTGTCGCGGACGATATCCTCGACCGTGCGTACGGCATCGATGAGCGGCACTACCGCCGACCCGGGGTAGCCCTTGCTGGCGCTCAGCAGGTCCTGCTCGCGCGCATCTGCAGGACCCAGTACCGCGTCCTCGGATTTGATCACCTGGCGCAGATTGGCCCATTCATCGATACGCCGGGCAGCCTCCATCAACACCGAGTTGACGTTGATCTTGAGTGGGTGGCCCTTGCAGAACTCGACGTGGAGCATCGCCGCCGGGTCGTCTGGAGTCGCATCCTGGAAGATGAAATCGGCGAAATCCCAGGAACAGAGGTTGTACAGCTCATCTTCCGCCTGGCGCTGCAGGGCGTCCTGGACATCGGCTTCGGAAATCACTCCGCGCGTGACCAGCGTCTCCAGCACCGCAGCGCTTTCTCGATTCGAGGAGCTGATGCCACCGGCGACGGTGGCGTCGATGCGTCCTTCCAGGATCAACCGGCGTAGTAGGCTGAGCTTCTCCTCGCCGGCGCGGAAGCCGACGCCGATGATCTCGCCTTCGGCGAAGACCACCTCGCGGCCATTCTCCGCCGCCGCCAGGCGGAGAACTCCGGTAGCACGTATACGATTAATCGTCTGGAGCACTTCGACGAGCGACAAGGTATTCAGATTGCCGGCGAAACCCATGCGCCCACCGTAGGTTGCGCCTTGTTGCCGTCAACGCGGCCAACCCCAGGTGTGCGCTTGATGCCTGTGCCACACCTGCACCGTTGCGGTGCACGGGGCCCGGCTCACGTTGGGACCATGCCTGGATCGGTCTTTCTCTGGTGTCCTGCCTACACCCTCCCGCCCAGCCAGCTCGACTCCACCCTGCACGCCGCAGAGGGTTTTTGCCGCGCCATCGGGGGTCATCTGACCCCCGCGCCCGATCTCGATCTGCACGCTGGAAACGGAGCCTGGCAAGGGGATCGCGCGCGTTCGACGACCTTCCGCCTGGCTCTCGGGCATGACGTGCTGCTCGCCGCGCGTGGCGGCTACGGCTGCCTCGACCTGCTGAGCGATCTCGCCGCGCATAGCGGGCCGCTGCCGCGCTTGATCGGATACTCGGACCTCACCGTCCTGCATGCCGCCTGGGCGGTGCTGGGGGCGGGAGAATCGTACTATGGCTTCATGCCCGGGGTCCCGCATGGGGAGCGTGCGGTGCGCACCCTCATCGCCCACTGGCATGGCCAAGGCCAGGAGCTCGACGCCCGCTGCTGTCCCGAGGTCAGGCCACTACGCTCGGGCGAGGCCCACGGCCCGCTCTTCGCCAGCTGCCTGCGGGTGTTGGCCGGCCTGGTCGGCACCCCGTGGATGCCCTCTCTGCGGGGCCGCATCCTGGCGCTCGAAGACCTCGATGAACGTCCTTACCAGGTGGACCGCGACTTCCAGCAGCTGCACCTCGCCGGCTGCCTCGATGGCGTTGTCGCGCTGGTGACCAACGCCTTCCCCGCCGAGCTCCCGGCCGGCTACCAGGGGCCATCGGCCCAGCAGATCATCACCCGGTGGGCCGAACGTCTGGAGCTCCCGGCCATCATGGCCCTCCCCTTCGGGCATCATCCCGACCCTCTGGCGCTGCCCTGCGGACGCCGGGCGTCGCTGAGCGTGACGGCTGATGACTGGCATTTCGAGATCGCCGCCCGCTGAGGCCAGTGCCCGCGTCACGGTCGGCGCGCTCGCACCGGAGCTATTCGTAAGCCCTGAGATCGGTCTCGTGGGTGTTGCTCATCAGGAAGCGTTTGACCGCTTCCCGGTTGGGCATGCTCGGGATCGCACCTTTGCGCATCACGCTGAGGGCCGCGGCGGCACAGGCGAAGCGCAAGCGCGCCTGCGGCTGCATGCCCCCGACGGTGGCCACCGCGTAGGCCGCGGTGAAGCAGTCGCCGGCACCGGTGGTATCCACCACCTTGACCTCGAAGGCGCCGTGGATGATCGGCTTGCCCTGTTCTGGCACCAGCATGGCGCCCCGGCTGCCGAGCTTGATCAGCAGCGTATGCGCGCCGCGCGCCTGCAGCGCCCGCGCTGCAGCCAGGGTCTCTTCATTGGTCGCCGTCGGCATACCGCTGAGGACCGCCAGTTCGTGCTCATTCGGACTGAGGATGTCGACCAGCGGCAACAGCGCAGCGATCACCACGCCACCGGAGCCGCCGGCATCGAGGATCACCGGTACCCCGGCCGCGCGGGCGGCATGTGCGGCCTCGAGATTGATGGCGGCGGGAATCTCGCACTGGAGCAGCAGGGCGCCGCCATCGCGTAGACGTGCGTGGACGCGATCATCGAGTTCCAGCCATTCGTGGTTGGCCCCGCCGACCACGATGATGGCATTCTCACCTGTGGGCTGCAGCAGGATGACCGCCTGCCCGGTAGGCCCATCCACCTGCTCGAGCAGATCGGTCTCGACCCCGGCGCCTTCGAGCGACAGGCGCAGCGGCGGAGCATAGGCGTCGCTGCCGAGTTTGCCGGCGAACCAGGTCTCGGCGCCCAGGCGGGCGGCGGCGACCGCCTGATTGGCGCCCTTGCCCCCGGGCCTGACCGCGGCGTCGATGCCCGCGATGGTTTCGCCCGCCAGCGGCAGACGTGGAACCTCGACATAGAGATCGGCATTGATCGAACCGATGACCAGCAGCGACTTGCTCATGCGGCGACTATGCGAGTGGATGACGGTTCGGCCACGGGGCATGGGGACGAGGTTGCGAGCGCGAATGTGGCACCGGTGCGGGAATGGGTCTTGCACCGGTGGGGCATCGTGTTCGCTGTCGCTCCCCCGCCGCCGGGGGATGGCAAGGACCAGGCATCATGAGTGAACTCGACCACATCGCCGTGCGTGGCGCGGAAGAACACAACCTCAAGCGGGTCGATCTCGACCTGCCGAAGAAGAAGCTGGTGGTGTTCACCGGACCGTCGGGCAGCGGCAAGTCGTCGATGGCCTTCGATACCATCTACGCCGAAGGCCAGCGCCGCTATGTCGAGTCGCTCTCGGCCTACGCGCGCCAGTTCCTCGGCCAGTTGGAGAAGCCCAAGTTCGAGTCGATCCGCGGCTTGTCACCGACCATCGCCATCGAGCAGAAATCGGCCTCGAAGAATCCACGCTCGACCGTGGGGACCATCACCGAGATCCTTGACTACCTGCGCGTGCTGTGGGCCCGCATCGGCATCCAGCACTGCCACCAATGCGCCCGTGAGGTCGGCAAGCGCAGCCTCGACGAGATCGCCGACGGCATCATGGCCCTGCCCACCGGCAGCCGCATCCTGCTGCTGGCGCCCAAGGTGGTTGACCGCAAAGGCGAACACCAGGACGTGCTCGACAAGGCCAAGAAGGCCGGCTTCACCCGCGTGCGGGTCGACGGCAAGGAGTTCCAGCTCGACCAGCAGGGCGCCGGCCCCGAGCTCAACAAGAAGGTCAAGCATCGCATCGAGATCGTGGTCGACCGCCTGGTGATCAAGGACGGTATCCGCCAGCGCCTGTCCGACAGCGTCGAGACCGCACTGCGCGAGGGCGAGGGCAAGCTGCTGGTGGCGTTCGCGGAGTCTGCGTCCGACGCCCGCGGTCCGCTATCCGCTGTCGAGACGGCGAAGACCAAGCGCGGCAAGGAAGCGACCAAGCCGACCGTCGAAGAGACCGCGGACAGCGGACCTCGGACAGCGGACCTATTTTTCTCCGAACACCTCTACTGCAATCACTGCGACCTCAGTTTTCCCGATCTGGAGCCCAACAGCTTCTCCTTCAACTCCCCCCTCGGCGCCTGCCCGGACTGCAATGGTCTCGGCGTGAAGACGGTGGTCGACCTCGGCAAACTCATCGTTCCCGACCTTTCGATCAATGACGGTGCGGTGGCGGCCTGGGGTGCCTTGGGCGATGAGGATCGCCAGGCCTGGCATGTGGAGTACCGCCGCGACCTGCTCGACAAGCTCAAGGTCGACCTCAAGGCGCCGTGGAAGAAGCTCTCGGAAAAACAGCGCCAGCTGGTGCTCTACGGACACGCCGATCGCGTGGCGGTAAACTGGTCGACGACCAATGGCAAGGGCACCTTCAACACCAAGTTCGACGGCGTGGTCCCCTGGCTCGAGCGCACGCTCAAGGAGTCCGACAGCGACTGGCGGCGCGACAAGCTCGGGCAGTATTTCAGCGCCGACGTCTGCGTCACCTGTGGCGGCTCGCGCATCAAGCCGACCTCGGCCGCCGTGAAGCTCGGCGGCCAGTCGTTGACCGAGGTCTGCCATCTGACCATCGGCCAGGCCGGAAATTTCTTCCGTGACCTGAAACTCGCCGGTGGTCCAGCCAAGGTCGCCAGCGGCGTGCTGAAGGAGGTCCAGGCGCGCCTGAGCTTCCTCATCAACGTCGGGCTCGACTACCTCACCCTCGACCGTTCCGGTCCGACCCTCTCGGGCGGCGAGGCCCAGCGCATCCGCCTGGCCAGCCAGATCGGCTCGGAACTCACCGGCGTGCTCTATGTCCTCGACGAGCCGAGCATCGGCCTGCACCAACGCGACAACTCGCGCCTGATCGAGACCCTCAAACACCTGCGCGACATCGGCAACAGCGTGGTCGTGGTCGAACACGACGAGGACACCATCCGCGCCGCCGACTACGTGGTCGATTTCGGACCGGGTGCGGGCGAACTCGGCGGCCAGGTGGTCTACAGCGGCTTGGTCGAGGGCGTGCTGAGCGCCGAGAATTCCATCACCGGCGACTACCTCAGCGGACGCAGGAGCATCGCCGTGCCGTCGGTGCGGCGACCCGGCAACGGCAAGCGCCTGGTGGTCGAGGGCGCCAAGGCGAACAACCTGCGCGACCTGACCCTCGGCATCCCGCTTGGCACCTTCACCTGCATCACCGGGGTCAGCGGCGCCGGCAAATCATCGTTCCTCAACCACATCCTCTATCCGGCGCTCAACAATCATTTCAACGAGAGCAGCGAGGAGGTCGGCGCGCACAAGCGCATCACCGGCCTCGACCACCTCGACAAGGTCATCGCCATCGATCAGCAGCCCATCGGGCGCACCCCGCGGTCGAATCCGGCGACCTACACCAAGCTGTGGGATCACGTCCGCAACATCTTCGCCGAGACCCGCGAGTCGAAGCTGTTCGGCTACACCCCCTCGCGTTTCAGCTTCAATGTCAAAGGCGGCCGCTGCGAGGCCTGCGAAGGCGACGGCGTGAAGAAGGTCGAGATGCACTTCCTCGCTGACGTCTACGTGCCTTGCGAGGTCTGCCACGGCAAACGTTTCAACGAGCAGACCCTGCGCGTGCTCTACAAGCACAAGAACATCGCCGACGTGCTGAACATGTCGGTGCGCGAGGCCTTCGCCCATTTCGCCGTCCATCAGCCGGTGGCGCGCGTGCTGCAGACCATGGTCGACGTCGGGCTGGACTACATCCGCCTCGGCCAACCGGCGACCACGCTTTCCGGCGGCGAGGCCCAGCGCATCAAGCTCTCACGCGAGCTCGCCAAACGCGGCACCGGCAACACCCTCTACATCCTCGACGAGCCCTCGACCGGCCTGCATTTCGAGGACGTGCGCAAATTGCTGGAGGTCCTCGCCCGCCTGGTCGAGGCCGGCAACACCGTGGTCGTCATCGAGCACAACCTCGACATCATCAAGACCGCCGACTGGATCCTCGACCTCGGCCCCGAGGGCGGCATGCGTGGCGGTCAACTGATCGCCGAAGGCACGCCTGAGCAGGTCGCCAAGGTCAAAGGCAGTTACACCGGGCAGTTTCTGAAAGGGATGCTGGCGGCGAAAGCGGCGCGCTGAGCAACGCCGCACCTGCACCTGCACCAACACCCCATGCCCATGCCAAACCATTCCGCAGATCTGGCCTTTGTGATCGACATCGCCCGCGCTGCCGGCGTGCTGATCCGCGGGCATTACGGTCACATCGAACGCCAGACCAAACGCGGCGAGGAAGCGGTCACCGAGGCCGATCGCGCCAGCCAGCGGCTGATCATCGCGCGGTTGCGGGAACGCTTTCCGACCGACGGCTTCATCGGCGAGGAGAACGACGACGGTTCGGCCATCACCAACGATGCGCCGCGACACGGCACCCGGGTGTGGGTGATCGATCCCTTGGATGGGACCAACAACTTCGTCGCCGGGCTCGGCAACTTCGCGGTCTGCATCGGCCTGATGATGGACGGCATGCCGGTGCTGGGGGTGGTCTATGACGTCTGCCGCGATGAGGTCTTCGCCGCGGAAAGCGGGCACGGCGCCTGGCGCAACGACCAGCCGATCCAGGCGCCGACCAGCGCGCTCTCGCCACGCTGCCTGCTGATGCTCACCAGCAACCTGCTCGACGCCGAGGGCCGCATGCCGGCATGGGCGGCGGCGCTCCACGCCCAGACCCGGCTGAAGGTACGCGTCCTCGGCAGCGCCGCCCTCGAAGCGGTCCAGGTCGCTGCCGGCGTCGCGCACGGCTCGATCACGGTCAACGGCAAGCTGTGGGACATCGCCGCTGCCGCCGCGGTGGTGCTCGAAGCCGGTGGCATCCTGACCACGCCGGATCAGCGCCCACTCTTCCCCCTGGTGCTGGCGGGTTATGCCGGAGCGAAGACGCCCTATGTCGCTGCCGGCTCGCTGGCGTCCGCTGAACTGCACCGGCTGATGGCCTGGGAATCTGCCTAAGCACTGGCCCTCAAACGCTCAGCGGCCGAAACAGGTGGTATGTGAGGGGTCACCCGGCTCTGCAGGTTGTCCGTTCATATAATTGCAATCCATTCTCAACTGCTCAAGCTGCCGACCCATCATGAACGCTCCGCTCGCACCCCTCGGTACGCCGACCCTCAACCGCTTCGCCCCTGGCGATCGCGTCCGCGTGACGGCGGTGGATGGTCCGTTGGCGGTGCGCCGCCGCCTGCTGGAGATGGGCCTGTGCCCCGGCGTCACGGTCGAGGTCCTGCGGCGGGCGCCGCTGGGCGATCCGCTCGAGGTCCGCGTGCGCGGCTACCTGCTGAGCCTGCGCCTGGACCAGGCCACGCAGGTACACGTGATCGCCGCTGCCGCGGCCTGATCGCTCCTCATGACCAGCGCCCCCCCCGCTTCGGCGTCCGCCGTCCGCACCATCGCACTCGGCGGCAATCCCAACTGCGGCAAGACCACCCTGTTCAACGCTCTCACCGGCTTGCGCCAGAAGGTCGCCAACTACCCCGGCATCACCGTCGAGAAGAAGACCGGTCGCTGCACCCTCGCCGATGGCCAGGTGGTCGAGGTGCTCGATCTCCCAGGAACCTACAGCCTGGTGCCGAATTCGCCGGATGAGCAGGTGGCGATGGAGGTGCTGCGGGGACTACGGCCCGATACGCCGCCGCCCGATGTGGTGGTGGCGGTGGTCGATGCCAGCAACCTGGCGCGCAACCTCTATCTCGTCAGCCAGCTCATCGAACTGCGTCAGCCGATGGTGGTGGCGCTCAACATGAGCGACATCGCCGCCCGCCGCAGCCAGCCAGTGGATGCCGTGCGGCTGGCGCAGGAACTCGGAATCCCCGTCATTCCCGTGGTCGGTCACAAGGCGATCGGCATCGCCGAACTGAAAGCGGCCCTCATGCACGCCGTGGTGCCACCGCTGCCGCAGTGGCCGCTGCCGGAGGCGGTGGCGCAGGCGGTCGCCGCGCTCGCCGCCGCGCTGCCAACCCTCCCCGTGCCGGAGCGGGAACGTTTCGCCCGCCGCCTGCTCGCGCAGGAGACCGCGGCCGACCTCGCTGCGGTGCGCGCGGATCCGGGCGTGGCCGCTGAATTGGCCACCGCCACCATCGACGCCGGCACGGTGATGCAGGCCGATATCGAGGCCCGTTACCGCTGGATCGATGGCGTGGTGGCGCGGGTGGTCCAGGCCAGCGCCTTCAAGAATGCCCCGACGCTGACCGACCGGGTCGACGCCGTGCTGATGCACCGGGTGTTCGGTCTCGGCATCTTCACGGTGATCATGGCGGCGTTGTTCGTGTCGATCTTCTGGCTCGCCGATCCGTTGATGGGCATGTGCGAGGACGCCATCTCCTGGCTGGGTGCGCTGGTGACGGGCGGTATGGCTGGCGGCACCCTCAAGTCGCTGCTGCAGGACGGCGTCTTCGCCGGTGTCGGCGGCGTCGTGGTGTTCGTGCCGCAGATCGCCATGTTGTTCCTCTTCCTCGCCGTGTTGGAGGACAGCGGCTACCTGGCGCGCGCCGCCTTCCTGATGGACCGCCTGCTGGCCAAGGTCGGCCTGCATGGCCGCAGCTTCATCCCTCTGCTCTCCTCGTTTGCTTGCGCCATCCCCGGCGTCATGGCCGCGCGCACCATCGAAAACCGGCGCGAGCGCCTCGCCACCATCCTGGTGGCGCCGTTCATGTCGTGTTCGGCGCGCCTGCCGGTCTACGGACTGCTGATCGGCGCCTTCTTCGGACCCGCGATGTTCGCCGGTGGCCCATACGAGTCCTACACCTGGCTCATCCAGGGTGGCATCATGCTGGCCTGCTACGCCCTCGGCATCGTTGCCGCCGCCCTTACCGCCTACGGTTGCAAGCTCTTCCTCGGGCGGGCCGAAGTCACCCCCTTCATCCTCGAGATGCCGAGTTACAAGCTGCCGCAACTTGGCGAGGTGCTGCGCCAGATGTGGACCAACACCGCCAAGTTCCTGACCAAGGCCGGCACCATCATCTTCTGCCTCAGCATCGTCTTGTGGGCGATGGCGTATTTCCCGCGCCTGCCGCCGGAGCGCATCGCCGCGGTCGCCGCCCAGCTCAGCGCCGAAGCGCCCGTCATACCGACCGATGCCACCGACGAACAGCGCACGCAGGCCCAGCTCGACCTCGCTGACGGGATCGATCGGGCGGTTTCCGGTGCCCAGTTGGAACACAGCATCTCCGGACGCATCGGCCACGTCATCGAACCGGTGATCGCCCCCCTCGGCTACGACTGGAAGATCGGCGTCGGCCTGATCGCCGCATTCGCTGCCCGCGAGGTCTTCGTCAGCAACCTCGCCGTGGTCTATAGCGTCGGCGACGTCGAGGATGATCAGACCCCATTGGCGGAGGCCATCCGCGCCGACCGCCGACCGGATGGCCGACCGGTGTGGACGCCGCTGGTGGCGGTCAGTCTGCTGGTGTGGTTCGTGCTGGCGATGCAGTGCATCAGCACCGTGGCGATCGTCCGCCGCGAAACCGGCGGCTGGAGCTGGCCGATGTTCCAACTGGTCTACATGAACGTGCTCGCCTATGGCGGGGCGTTCGCCACCTATCAGATCGGTGCGCACGTTTTCGGGATGAGCTCATGAATGCCCTGACGCAAGACCTCCTCGCTGCCGGCTTGTTGGTGCTGGCGGTAGCCTACCTCGCCTGGCGTGGCTGGGCGGTGGTGCGGCGCAAGAAGACCGGCTGCGGCTGCGACACCTGCCCAGCAGTGAAGCGCGAAAACGTGAAGTGATGCCAACGCTGTGGAGCTAGATATCTGGCCGCGGAGGCGCAGAGACGCAGAGACGAAAAAGACCCTGCTTGCCTTTCCTCTGCGTCTCTGCGTCTCTGCGGCAGATTCTTCTTCGTTCGTTTGACAGCATTGGAATGAATGCAGCACGGCGGGTCGCCTGCGCTTGGCAGGTCATCCCGGGCCGTAGTAGCCTTCCGCGGCGAGGCCGAGCCCGCGCACCTGTGCCACGATCGTGTCGACCTCCAGCCTGCTCAGCGGGGTCGCCTCCGCTTCGGCGGTCGCCCGGGCCACGGTGTAGACCTGCACCAGTGAGATCCGGCAGCCACCGGCGATGAGGTCGCGCAGACGTCCGAGGTAGGCGGCGATCTCGGTCGCCGTCGGCGCTTCACCGCGGTAGCGCAGGAACATCGACTGGATGGTGATCGGACGAGCCCGGCCGGTCAGCAACAGGTTGTCGAGCACCCGACCGAGCGGGACCTTGGTGCGTTCGATGAGATGGAAGTAGTCCTCGGTGCCGGCATCCAGCTTGGCCCACACCTGGCTTGGCAGGTCGCCGGAGATGGAGTCGAGAAATGCCAAAGCCGCCTGCGCCTCCGGCCGATGCAGCAGCGTGGCGTTGGTGATGATCACGATGGTGGCCGCTGCGCCGTGCCAGCGGATAAGCTCGGCCGCCAGCCGGCAGGCCTCGCCGAACCCGTGGTAGCTCGTCGGTTCACCATCGCCGCTGAAAGCCACGTCGTTCAACCGGCGGAGTTCCGTCGGGGTGCGGTCGAAGGGCGGCTCGTTCCAGATCGCGCCCGATACCGCCAGCCCGAGCAGATGATCCAGCTCCACCCGCACCCACTCTAGATCCACCGACCGGACGGTCGGTGCCTGGGTGCGGTCGACCGAACAGTAGACGCAGTCGAAGTTGCAGCCCTGATCAGGGTTGAGGTTCACCCCGATCGACAGCCCCTTCGACCGCCGGCTGACCACCGGGTAGACGAAACGGTTATCGCGCCAGTGGCGCGAATGGGTGGTGAACAGCGGAGTGGAGGTGGTCATGGGACCGTGACATGCTTAGCGGTTCTTCTTCTTGGCCTTCTTCTGCTTCTTGCGTTCCTTGCGGTAACGCTCC